>DATNIY010000130.1:0-11855 GCA_035604195.1 Allostellaceae bacterium | reverse complement strand
CAGGGCGCGGCGGATTGTGCCTCGCCCGCGGTCAATTTTGAGCGAAGTCCTCATGCTGCTCGACGGCTTCACCCGCACCGACATCGCCACCAGCGGCGCCCGCATTCGCCTGGCCTATGGCGGCAGCGGGCCGCCGCTCCTCCTGATGCACGGCAATCCCTTCACCCATCTCGATTGGCACAAGGTGGCGCCGGGCCTGGCGCGCGACTTCACCGTGGTGTGCACCGATCTTCGGGGCTATGGCGATTCCGAGAAGCCGCCGGGGGGCGAGGGACACGTCAATTATTCCTTCCGCGCCATGGCGCAGGACCAGATCGAGGTGATGGCGGCGCTGGGCTTTTCTCGCTTTGCCGCCGCCGGCCACGACCGCGGCGCGCGGGTTCTCCACCGCATGTGCCTCGACCATCCCGACACGGTCGAGTGCGCGGCCTTTCTCGACATCCTGCCGCAGCATCATCTCCTCAATAACGTCACCCGCGACTTCGCGCTCTTCTCCTGGCACTGGTTCTTCATGGTGCAGCCCTACGACTTCCCGGAGCGGCTGATGGGCGCCGACCCCGAATTCTTCATCCGCAAGAAGCTGGCGAAGACGGCACAGGGCTTGAGTTTCTTCCATCCCGAAGCGCTCGCCGAATACATCCGCTGCATCAAGAACCCCGCGACGATCCACGCCATGTGCGAGGATTATCGCGCCACCTTCACCGTCGATCTCGCGATGGACACCAAAGATTTCGCTGCGGGACGCAAGGTCCATTGCCCGGCGCTGGTGCTGTGGGGCGCCACCGGCGGGGTCGGGCGCAACCACCGGCCGATGGCGGTGTGGCCGAGCTACGGCACGGACATCCGGCGCGGCGTCGCCGTGCCCTCGGGCCATTACCTCGCCGACGAGGCGCCCGCCGAGACCGAAGCCGAGCTACGCGCGTTTTTGACGCAGGACTAGCGCGGAACATTGCGCGTCACGCTGTTTGGTCGGCCTGCAAGCCTGTCATTGCGCCCGAGGGGCGACGCACCGGGCAGGCTCAAGCCCGATTTCAATCGATGACAGACGAGTTTGAAACGGCATAACCTATCGGTATGCGGCCGGCGTTGGCTTAAAGATCGTTGCGTCGTCTTCGGGCGTTTCAGCGGGCTGGGGGAAAGCGATGGCAACCGAATCAAACCGTCCGTATTGGTGGCAGTTCTTCTTTCTCGGCTTGGGCATGATCGCCTATACGATCTGCCGCACCGGATTCCCCGTGGGTCTCGCCGCGATGGGGCGGGAATTTCAGTGGACGGCTTTTGAAGTCGGCGTGCTGAGCACGGTCTTCCTATTGGGACAGGCGGCGATCGACATCCCGGCCGGCTTTTGGGCCGACCGCCTCGACCGTAAGCGGGTGATCTTCGTCGGGCTCTTCGGGCTCGGCCTCTTCACCGCCCTGGTGACGCTCGCCACCGGCTTCTGGTCGGCGCTGGTCTTCCGCGTCCTCTTCGGCATCATGGAGGGCGTTTACAACATCGCCCAGTTCGCCGTCGCCGGCTCGATCCTGCCGGGCAACCGCGCCCTCGTTAACGGCATTACTCAAATGTTTTACGGGGCCGGGAATTATGGCGGTCAGCGCCTGGTGGGTACGATTTTGGAGGCATATCCGGGCTATTGGCAGCTCGCCATGTGGTGGTTGGGGGGCTTGTCGATGGTCTACGCCATCGTCTCCCTTGCGCTGTTCCAGCGGAAATATCTGCGGCGCTATGAGACCCAGAACGAGATGACGCGGTACGGCTTCTGGCGGACCCTCGGGCTCGTCGTCCGCAACCCCCGCGTCTGGAAGGCGATTGCGATCCATGCCTGCAACACCATCCCGAATTGGGCGATCCTCGGGCTCGGCAACTATATCTTCATCCAATACCGGCACTACGATCCCGCCTTCAGCGCGCAGGTCTTCGGCATCGGTTTCGGGGTGGGCGGCCTCTTCTGTCCCCTGGGGACGGTGTGGGCCGACCGTTACGGCCGGCGCCCGGTGGTCTGCGCCTTCGGCCTGTGGACGGCGCTGGCGGTGTTCCTACTCTTCTACGCCGCGCCGCCCAATTGGATCATGATCGGGCTGTCGATCTGCACGGCGTTCGGCATCAACTCCCTCTACGCGCTCGGCTATACGATCACCCAGGACGCCGTGGCCTCGGCCTCGATGAGCGGCATCGGCATCGCGACGGGGATGGCAGGAGGCTTCGGCTACTTGTTCGCCATGCTGGCGGGTCCGCTCGTCGGCGCGCTCATCCCGGTCCTCGGGCAGCTCTGGGCAATGAATGTGGTCGTGATCGGCTGCGAGCTGCTTGTGGCGGTTTTCGCGTTCTGGTTTCTCAAGCATGAAACGCGGCCCCAGGCGCACCCCGTGATCGCAGGCGAGGGCGCTGGCAGCTAGGGAAAAGGCGCCGCCAAGGCCTGTACCGCTTCGTAAGTGAGCTTGGTCTCGACGCTGCCGCCCGCGAGCGTCGCGAGCCGCCAGAGGCGCTCCTTCATGCCGGCGCCGGCGAGATGCACGATGCCAAGGGGATGGTGCGGCTCGTGTGGCTCGACCAGCAGGTGTCGCTCATCGTCATACATCGGTGTGCCCTTGCCGCAGAACCAGTTGCAATAGGCCGGCAGGAACGTAGCCGGCGCGCCCTCGGCATAGACCACATGGTTGAGCGCCGTTTGCTCCGACAGGAAGAAACTCTGATTGCCGAGATCGGGCTTGCGAAAGAGCCGCGGGCGCCGCAGCGCGCGGGCATGCGCCTCGGCCCAGAGCCGCCAATGCGGCGCGTCGCGCTTCAGCGCGAAGGCGCCGACGTTGAGAATGGCGTTGCGCCCGAAGCGATAGCCGGCGCCGAGCCCATAGGCCCAGGCGAAGGCCTTCTGGTTCTGGCCCCAGCGCTTCGGCCGTTTGTGGATGGTCCAATAGCCGCGGTCGATTTCCGGCACGATCGCCAATTGTCCGCGCCAAGCGGCGCGGATGAAGATGTCGAGCACCGCCCTATCCTGCACCCAGGCATCGGCGTCGATCCAGAGATAGACGTCGTAGCCGGGAAAATGCCGCGGCAGGTAGGGCCGCGCCGCCATCGCCTTGTAGTGCTCGGGCAAAAGCGCCCGCCCGGGAAAGTCGAGATCCCAGCCCGGCCGCTCGAGCGCGGCCCCAGAATCGGCGAGCCAGCGGCGCTGCTCCTCGGCGAGCCCGAGGTCGAGGATCGAGAGCGCGAAGCGCCGGTCGCCGGCGCCGGCGCGAAGCGACCGGACCAAACCCTGCAGCAGATCGAAATAGCCCGCGTCGGATGCCGAGACGATAGTGGTCGAAACGTCGCTCGCCATGCGCGGGCGCGCCTTATTTGATCAGCCCTTCCGCCTTGAGCGCCGCCTGCACCGCCGGCCGCGCCTCGACCCGCTGCATGAAGGCCGCAAGGGCGGGCCAGCGGGCGAGGTCGATCTTGTTCAGCCTGGCCCAGCGCAGGATGTTGTAGAGGTAGCCGTCCGCCACGGTGAATTGATCGCCCATCAGATAGTCTCTGCCCGCGAGCGCCTGGGCCAGGTACTCGAATTTCGGCACGAGCATTTCCTTTTGCTGCGCCTTCGATTCGTTGCTGGCGTTGCGGTCGAAGAGCGCACCCACCTCCTTGTGCATCTCGCTGGCGATGAAGTTGAGCCATTCCTGCAGCCGGTAGCGCGCCATGCCGCCCGCCGGCGGCGCCAGCTTGGCGGCGGGCTTCTGGTCGGCGATGTATTGCACGACCACCGCCGCCTCGGTCAGGATTTGCCCGTCATCGAGGCGCAGCGCCGGCACTTGTCCCTTGGGGTTTATCGACCGATAATCGCCGCCGTCTTTGGTCTTCTTTTGGCGGTGATCGACCTGCTCGAGTTCGAAGGCGAGCCCGGCCTCGCGCAACGCGATGTGAGGCGTGAGCGAGGACGCGCCCGGAGCGAAATAGAGCTTCACTGGCAACTCCCGCAAGAATATGTCGGCGAGACCCCTGGCCTGGCGCGCCCGAAGGGAGTCGAACCCCTAACCCCCAGATCCGTAGTCTGGTGCTCTATCCAGTTGAGCTACGGGCGCTTTGCTGTGCCGGGGAGTGCTCGGAAGCTAGCGGCATCGCCGGGCGAACGCAAGCCGGGAATACCCGGCGCGAAACGCGCTTGTCGCTGCATCGGCCATTGCGTAAGATCGCTCCAGGTTCAAGAGGGGGAAATTGGACCGTTCCGATATTGACGGGTATGGCCAGGCTCGCCCCGGACGAGGCGAACCTCGACCACAGCGAAAACAGAAGGCGTCGTTTTCCATGCCTGCTATCCGCCTCAAGCATGCCGTCGTCGCGGCGGTATTTTTGCTCTCCGCCTGCTCCTACACCGACAGCATGTTCGACAGCCTGTTCGGCACGTCGAAGCCGGCGACGAGCGCGGCCACGCCGGAGGCGACCGAACCGGCGCCCGCCGTGACCGCGGCGCCGCTGCCGAACGCCGCCGCCGCGCCGGCGACGCCCGCGCCGCGCCCGGCCTTCGGCGGCGAGACCGGGACCTATGTCGGCCAGAAGGTGCAGCAGCTGCGCGGCGATCTGACGCAGCTCAATGACAGCCTCGCCCGCCACCGCCAGGAATTCCAGCAGACGCGGCAGCAGCTGCAGCAGGATGCCAGCACCTACTTCGCCACCGTCGGCGACATCAATGCCAAGCTTCAAGTCGGCACGACGCCGGGCAACCCGGAGCGGGTCGCGCAATGGAATCAGGCGCAGGCGACGCTCGACCACATGAGCGACGACATCGCGCGCCTCAATTCGATCTCGAACGAGGCGGCGGCCGATTCCTCCCGCGCCTCCTACCTCCTCGATTCGACGCGGGCGGCCTTCACCCTGCAGGGCGCGGTCGACCAAGATCATCGCAACCTCACGGAGGTCCAAGGCCAGATCAACACGACGATCCTGCGGATCGACGAGCTTCTGACCCAGCTCTCGGACGAGATCAGCCGCCAGACGACCTATGTCGCGAACGAGCGCAGCAATCTCGTGACGCTGTCGCTTGCCATCAAGAACGGCCAGCTTTACGGCCCGAGCCTGGCGAGCCGCGCCTTCGCCCAGACCACGATCGCCAGCACCGCGCCCCAGGCGATTGCCCCGGCCCCGCGCCCGAGCCGGACGAGCGAAGTCAGCCGCGAAGTCAACCGGCCGCTCGTCGTCATTCGCTTCGACCATCCCAATGTCGAATACGAGCAGGCGCTCTACACCGCGGTCAGCCGAGCCCTGGAGCGGCGGCCGAGCGCGACCTTCGACCTGGTGGCGGTAGCCCCCAACGCCGGCACGCCGGCCCAGGCCACCGTCGCGGCCAATGCTTCGAAACACGACGCTGAAAACGTCATGCGCTCGCTGACCGGCATGGGCCTGCCGGCCGACCGCATCAGCCTGTCGGCGACGACGAGCCCGGACATCCGCACCAACGAGGTCCGCATCTACGTCCGCTGAAGCGGCGCCTCGGCGCGGGCTTGCGAGCGCGCGACCATTGGATTAGTCCTGGATCATGAACCGCGCGCCCGCGCCGCTCCACGCCAAGACCTTTCCCGTCACCTGGGACGAGCTTCACCGGCACGCGCGCGCCCTTGCCTGGCGCCTCCTCGAGCAGGCGCCGTGGCAAGGCATCATCGCGGTCACCCGCGGCGGCCTGGTGCCGGCAGCGATCGTCGCGCGCGAACTCGACGTTCGCCTGGTCGACACCGTCTGCATCGCCAGCTACGACGACCGCGACCGCGGCGCTATCCAAGTTCTGAAGCGGATCGAGGGCGACGGCGCCGGCTGGCTCATCATCGACGATCTGGTCGATACCGGCCACACCGCGCGCGTCGTCCGCGAGATGCTGCCCAAGGCGCATTTCGCCACCGTCTATGCCAAGCCCGCCGGCCGGCCGCTGGTCGATACCTTCGTCACCGAGGTGAGCCAGGACACCTGGATTCTCTTTCCCTGGGACATCGAGCCGCAATTTGCGCCGCCCATCGCGAGCGCCCGGTCGAGCCGTCCTCGGTGAATTCTGGCCCGAGGCGGCCAGCGGCGCCGCGCGCAGCGGCGATCCTGATTTTCCTGCTGATCTTCGCGCCGGGCGGTGCCGTCGCCGAGACGCTGGCCGTCCATGACATGGTTGTCGCCGCCGACCCGCTGGCCGCCGCCGCCGGGCGCGACATCCTGCGCGCCGGCGGCAGCGCCATCGACGCCGCGATCGCCATGGCCGTCGCGCTTACCGTGGTCGAGCCCGAATCCGCCGGTATCGGCGGCGGCGGATTCCTGGTCCATTGGTCGGCGCAGCGGCGCGCGGTCACCACCTTTGACGGGCGGGAGACCGCTCCCGCAGCGGCCTTGCCGACCCGCTTCCTCGATGCCGAAGGCAGGCCGCTCGCTTTCTATGACGCGGTCGTCGGTGGCCGCTCTGTCGGCGTTCCCGGCCTCCTCCGCATGCTCGCGCTCGCGCATCAGCGTTTCGGCAAGCTGCCCTGGGCGCGACTCCTGGCTCCTTCCATCCGCCTCGCCGCGGACGGCTTTGCGATCTCGCCGCGGCTTCATGCGCTCCTCGCCGAGGATCGCTTTCTCGCCCGAAATCCCGCGGCGCGGCGGTTTTTCTACGGCGCGGACGGCAGCGCCAAGCCGGCGGGCGAACGCCTGACCAATCCGGCACTCGCCGCGACCTTGCGCGCGATCGCCGAGCGCGGCGCCGACGCCTTCTATGGCGGCGCCATCGCCCAAGACATCGTCGCTGCCGTGGCGACGGCCGATCCGCCGGGCGATCTCGCCGTCGGCGATCTCGCATCATATCGCGCCGAGGAGCGGCCGCCGGTCTGCGGGCGCTATCACGAACATCGTCTGTGCGGCATCGGACCGCCGAGTTCGGGCGCGGTGACGCTCATCGAGCTGCTGCGCCTGACCGAGCCCTTCGATTTGCGCCGGCATCGCGCCGATGCCGAGGCCTGGCACGTCTTCGCCGAGGCCTCGCGCCTGGCCTATGCCGACCGCGCGCGCTGGCTCGCCGACCCCGATTTCGTTCGAGTTCCCGTGACCGGGCTGCTCGATGACGGCTATCTCGCCGCCCGCGCCCGGCTCATCGACTCGGCGCATGCGCACCAAGGACCGGCCGAGGCGGGCGATCCCCCCGGCCGGCACGCCCGAGATTGGGGCGACGATCGCGCGCCCGAGCTGCCCTCGACCAGCTCGCTCGCAGTCATCGACCGCGACGGCAATGCGGTGGCGCTCACCGCCAGCATCGAGAACGTCTTCGGCGCGCGCATCATGGTGCGCGGCTTCCTTCTCAACAACGAGCTCACCGATTTTTCCTTCGTGCCGGAAGATCATGGCCGGCCGGTCGCGAACCGGATCGAAGCGGGCAAGCGCCCGCTCTCGGCGATGGCGCCGACTCTGGTCTTCGACGCAAAAGGCGCGCTCGAGCTTGCCCTCGGCTCGGCCGGCGGCAGTCTGATCATCACCGATGTCGCCAAGACCATTCTCGCGATCATCGACTGGCAGGACGGCATCGGCGCGGCGTTCGCTCTCCCCAACATCGGCAACCGCAACGGCGCCACCGACCTCGAGGCCGGTCCGGACTCGGCCGCGCTCGCCGCCGCGCTCGCCGCGCGCGGCCACGACATCCGGTTGAACCACCGGCCGAGCGGGCTTGCTGGCATCCTCGTCACGCGCCAGGGCCTGGAAGGCGCGGCCGATGCGCGGCGCGAAGGCAGCGTGCTCGGCGATTGAACCCGCGCCTTCGCCGGTTAGACTGCACCGCGATGAACGATGCAACCGCGCCCCGTCCCATCGTCATGCTCGCGCCGGGGCAGCACAAGCGCGCCGCGGGCGGGCATCCCTGGATCTACTCGAACGAGCTGCGCATGGATCGCGCGGCGAAGGAGCTGCCGCCGGGGAGCCTGGTCGCGCTCGAGGCCGCCGACGGGCGCTCGCTCGGCGCCGCCACCTTCAATCCGCATGCGCTGATCGCGGCGCGTCTTCTCGATCGCGATCCGCAGCGCCCGATCGACCGCCGCTTCTTCGCCGCCAAGCTCGAGAGCGCGCTCAAGCTGCGAGAGCGGCTCTATCCCGAGCCTTATTACCGGCTCGTTCACGCCGAGGCGGACGGGCTTCCCGGCGTGATCCTCGATCGCTTTGGCGCGGTGCTGGTGGCGCAGCTCAATAGCGCGGGGATGGCGCGGCTCGAAGAAGAGTTCATTGCCGCCTGCCGCGTGCGGCTCAAGCCCTTGGCGATCGTGCTGCGCAACGACAGCCCGGCACGCGCGCTCGAAGGATTGCCGAGCGAGGTGCGGATCGCCGCGGGCGAGATTGCGGGCCCCGTCGAGATCGTCGAGAACGGTGCGCGCTTCCTCGTCGACCCGCAACAAGGCCAGAAGACCGGCTGGTTCTACGATCAGCGCGAAAACCGCCGCTTCGTCGCGGGACTGTGCCGCGGCGCGCGCGTGCTCGATCTCTATTGCTTCGCCGGCGGCTTCGCGATCCTGGCGGCGGTGCAGGGCGCGGCGCAGGTCCTGGGCATCGATCGCTCGGAGCCGGCGCTCGCGCTCGCCGAGGCCGCGGCGCGCTTGAACGGCATCGGCGATCGTTGCCGCTTCGCGCGCGGCGAGGCCTTCGCCGAGCTGGCGCGGCTCGCCGCGATGGGCGAGCGCTTCGATGTCGTGATCGCCGATCCGCCGGCCTTCGTCAAATCGAAGAAGGATCTGGGGCCAGGGCTCCGCGGCTACCGCAAGCTCGCGCGGCTCGCGGCAGCGCGCGTCGCCAAGGGCGGTCTCCTGTTTTTCGCGTCATGCTCGCACAACGTCACGCCCGAGGCCTTCGCCGAGGCGGTGCGGCGCGGGCTCGATGATGCCGAGCGCAGCGGCCGCATCATCCTGACCTCCGGCGCCGCACCCGACCATCCCGTCCATCCGGCGTTGCCGGAGAGCGCCTATCTCAAGGCGCAGGTTCTGGCGCTCGATTAGGGCCGCGGCGCGGCTGCGACCTTGTGCCTTTCTCTTCTGCGCTGTGGCACGGATTTGACCGGCGGCGCGCTCGGCAAGGTCAAAACGAAGACCGTTCCGCTGCCAGTGCTGTCCTGCAATGCGATGTCGCCGCCATGGGCGCGCATCACCTCGCGCGCAATGGCGAGGCCGAGGCCGGTGCCGCCGGGCCGGGCCGAGCCGGCAAAGGGCCGGAACAGATTTTCGCGCGCCTTGGGCGGCAGCCCCGGCCCGTCATCGGCGATCTCGAGCCGCAGCGCGTCCCCCTCGGCACGGCCGCGGAACTCGATCCGGCGCGCCCCGGCCTCGGCCGCATTGCGCGCGAGATTCTGCAGCACGCGGAAGAGCTGATCGCGATCGGCCTCGACGGCGAGGCTAGCCGAGACGGCGTTGACGAGCTTCAGCCCGTCCTCGCCGGGCTTTTCCTCGAGCTCGGCCAATTCCTCGATGAGGCCGCCGAGCGCGAAGCGCGAGCGGCGGAAGGGCGGCGCGCCCTCGCGGGTGAAGGTGAGCGTGCGCGTGCACAGCGCCACCGCCCGGTCGATCGCGGCGAGGAGATTGGGCGTCACCCGCCGCACTTCGGGCGCGGCGCTGTCGGCGAGGCTGTCCGACATGAGCCGCGCGGTCGAGAGTATGTTGCGGAGGTCGTGGTTGATCTTCGTCACCGCCGTGCCGAGGGCGGCGAGACGCTCCTTCTGCCTGAGCGCCTGGCGCACCGTCTCCTGCATCGCCGCGAGTTCGCGCTGCGCCAGGCCGATCTCGTCGCTGCGCGGCGAAGGCACGATGACGCGGGCGGCATCTTCGGGATCCTCGCGGAAGCGCATCATCGCGGCGATGAGCCGGCGCAGCGGCGTCACCAGCAGCCAGCGCAGGCTGACATAGAGCAGCGCGGCGGTGAGCAGCGAGATGATGATGGAGACTTCGAGCACGCGGATGCCGTAGTCCCACATCTCGCGCCGCATCGGTTGCTCGTCGAGCAGGACCTCAACGACCGAGTCCGGATCCTTGGGCGCCACGGCGAGGACGCGCAGGATGCGGTTGTGCTTCTCCTCGAGCGTCATGAGCGCGTCGGCGACTTCCATCGGAAAGCTCTCGCCGCGCAGATCGTAGGTCGCGTCGATGTGCGGCGGATTCTCGGCGTCGAGCATCAAGGTCGTGTTGTTGGGCTTGTGCAGGATGATGCCGTGCGCGCCGACATGGGCGAGGAGCATGTTGGCGAGCTGCTGGCTCACCATGTTGTTGGGCGTCGCCTCCAGCGCGAAAGTGGCGAGATGCGCGGCATCGAGCCGGCTCTCGAGATAGTCGAGGCGGTAGCGCGCGACCGAGGGCAGGAAGATCAGCACCTCGCTCAACATCACGAAGAGGACGGTGAGGATGAGCAGGCGGACCGAGAGGCCGCCGGGAACCGACCGCAATCCGGGCATGCGCGCCATGGCTGCCGAGCCTAGCACATCCGGTTCGAGGCCGCCGTCGGGCTTCGGCTGGCCCCGAGATCATCACGCCGGTCCGGCTCGTCACGGTCGAGATGGCCGAAATCGGGGGCAAGCCAAATCGCTCGTAGTGTCCTGGCGCTATAGGGAGGAATGACTCGGGCTCGGGAAGAAGCACCGGGTTCGGCGTTCCTGGCGTCATCGGCGAACTGCCATCGCTGGCATTTGACGGCTAGAGATCAGCTTCTTTCCGCAAAGGGTGTCGGGAAATTTTACGTTATTTACCGTGCCTGAGCCGATCGTGCCAGAAGAATATTTAGCATTTACAATATGTTAATTTCCTGGCACAAGATTTGCTCGATTAACCATGCGATAGCTCAAGCATGAAATTGGCCAAAATTTGGGGTTCGGTCATGAATGTACGAATTGCAGCGATCCTTGCAGCCGCGACGATCGGCCTCGCGGTGGCCGGCGGTGCCGAGGCAGGACCCATCGATTACATCTTCACCGGCACGGCCACCGGCTCCTTGGGCGGTAGCGGCGGTAATAACGCGTCCTCCGGTGTCCCTTTCGTCGCCGATACCGGCGGTACCTCGTTCACCGCCTTCACCGTGACGCTGGTCGCCGACACGGCGGCGGTCACGGGCAGCGTCCCGCTCGGGTTCTCGAATGACGCCATCACCGCCACGTTCGCTGCGGGCGCGCTGACGGCGACTTTTACTCTCCCAAGCCGCGTCACAGAGAATACCTCAGCCGATATCATCATTTTCGGTGAGAACCAACCCTCGCCGGTCTTCTTCGTCGCAGAAGGGCTATCAAACGCGACGTTCGGAACCTACGACCTCGCCACTGCCTTGTCGTTGACGACCGGCACGGTCTCTTTCTCGCCGCAGATATTTTCTACGTCGGCGGGCGATCTGGAGTTCGACTCCATCTCGTCAATGAGCTTCCAGGCGATTGTGCCGGAGCCTGCGACGCTCGCGCTTTTCGGCGTGGGTCTTATTGGCCTGGGCGTGATCCGCCGCCGTCGGCGCAAGGTCACATAACCCTCGCTCTTCGCAGCGCCGCCGCTTTCTTTTCCGGGGCCGCAGCCTTGGGCTCGGCGCCGGTGACTTCCTCATAGCGACACGATTTGATCGCTTGGCGCGATCAGCGCGCGATCTTTCGTCAATCGAAGTCACACCTGGGAAAAGGGACTTAGGATAGTTCCAGGGGAGGAGCCCGGGTCGGGGTCGAGCGCGGGTCCCGGCGTTGACTCTTGCCGCCCCGCTCCCTTATACAGCGGCGGCGATTGAGACCAGCCTTGCCGGAGTTCCAGCCGTGAAGCCCACCTACCAGCCGAGCAGACTGATCCGCAAGCGCCGCCACGGCTTCCGGAACCGGATGGCCAGTGTCGGCGGCCGCCGCGTGCTGTCAAGCCGCCGCGCCAAGGGTCGCAAGCGCCTTTCGGCCT
>DATNIY010000129.1:0-14059 GCA_035604195.1 Allostellaceae bacterium | reverse complement strand
GGAACTCCGCGGGCGGCAGTCCCGCCTCGCTCGCGATCGCCGCGACGTCGCCGCGCAGCGTCTTGACCTCGCTGCCATGCTTGTTGATGAGGCCGGACCAGCCTTTGCCGTGCAAGCGTCGCACCCGCTGCACCCAATCCGGCACGAGCTCGAAGCCGACATGGTGGTTGAGAAAGTCCTGGCGCTTGACGCCTGCGGCCTCGGCGAAGCGCAGGAGCTTGCCCTCGGACGCGACGAGGCGACGGTTCAAGCCGTAGAGGTGATCGACCAGCTGCTCGATGCGCGTGTTGTTGAAGCGGATGCTCTTCATCGCCTCGACCATTTCCGCGCGCAGCCTCTCATAGCGCTTCTCCGGCGCCTTCTGCAGCTCTTCACCCTCTCGCAACGAGATGAGGCGCTGCTCCTGCTGGCGATGGACGCGCCTGTAGAGCGAAGCGATCTCCTCGAGATTGGCGAGCACGCCCGGAAGCAGCTCGGCTTCCATCGCGGCGAGCGAGATCGACGCCTCTTCCTCGTTCTCCTCGCCCTCGCCGCCATCGGCGAGCGCCTCGGCCTCGACCACCGCGCCGGCGGCTTCGTCGTCCTCCGGCTGGTCCCGGGCCGGCTCGACCGGCGCCTCGCCGCCGTATGCGACGTTGCCGTAGGTCGCGTCGAGGTCGACGATGTCGCGCAGCAGCATCTTGCTCTCGATGAGCGCGTCGCGCCAACCCAAGAGCGCGCGGATCGTGAGGGGGCTCTCGCACAGCCCGCCGATCATCATCTCGCGGCCGGCCTCGATGCGCTTGGCGATGGCGATCTCGCCCTCGCGCGACAAGAGCTCGACCGAGCCCATCTCGCGCAGATACATGCGCACGGGATCGTCGGTGCGGCCGATGTCCTCGTCGTCGAGATTGCCGCTGGCGCGGAGCTCGCCGTCCTCGTCCACGTCCGCGCTGGCGGCTTCCTCCGCTTCTTCGCTCTCGACGACGTTGACGCCGAGCTCCGACAGCATCGTCATCGTGTCTTCGATCTGTTCGGAGGAGACCTGCTCGGGCGGCAGCGCGGCATTGAGCTCGTCGTAAGTGACGTAGCCACGCTCCTTGCCGCGGGCCAACATTTTCTTAATGGCTGTTACGACGGTATCAAGCAGTGGTCCCTCGGCCGCCTCATCCCGCGCCTCCGGCACCTCTGCCGCATTCGCCGACTTAGTCGCCATGTCGCTCCCGCCCTGGAATGCCGTCAAAAAGCAAAACGCGCCTGCGCGGCCGCCACCGCCGCCCCGCCCTGCGCACCCAATGGCCGTCTTCGCTCGCAAGCATCGGGACCAGCACCCCTTCGCGGTCCGTCAACGATCCCCCCCGCCCGACGCGTCGTCGTCGTCACCTTTACTTTCCAGCAAGGTCTGGTGCAAGCGTGCCCATTTTTCGTCGGTCAGATCCTCGGCCGCCTCGCGCTCCGCGGTCTTGATCTGCTGCGCAATTCGCCGTTGCTGGAACTGACCCAAGGTATCGATCCACCCCGCGCGCGCCGTCTCGGGCTCGGCATCGGCGCGCGCAAAAGCTGCATGGTTAAGGACTTGTGGCGACAGCACCCGGGCGACCGTCCCGTCGTATCCATTCCGGCTTAGGTGGAGCCTTAGCGATGCGGCGTCAAGATCCGGATGATGGGCGTGGACTCTTAGGATTTCGCTACAAAGCCTGTCAAGGTCGCGCGCCGGCAGTTCGAGCTGCGCCAGATCCTCCGCCACCTCGTGCAGCAGGAAGGGATGGTTGAGGAGGACCGCGACCAGCACCTCCGGCGGCCGGCGCCGCAGCAGCGCGGGATCGACGGCGGGCGGCGCCTCGGGCCAGCGCGGCGGCGATACCGGCGCGACCTTCCAGCCGCCGCGCGGGCGCCGACCGGCCGCCCCGCGCCGGTGCGTGAAAGCGGCAAAGACGCGCTCGCGCAGGAATTCGCGATAATGCTCCTGAACGCTGCGGTCGGCGATGAGTCGGACCCGCGCCTCGAGCCTCTGCTCCAGGGCGGCGCGCCGCTCGGGCGTGTCCATGGGCCGCGCCGTCTCCAGCGACCACAGCACCTCGGCGAGCGGCCGCGCCCGCTCCAGCACTTCGCGCAAGGCGCCGGCGCCCTGGCGGAGGACGAGCGTGTCGGGGTCCTCGCCTTCCGGCAAGGTCGCGAAGCGCAAGCTGCAGCCGGGCCGCAACAAGGGCAAGGCACGCTCGAGCGCCCGTCCGGCCGCGCGCAGTCCCGCCGCATCGCCGTCGAAGCACAGCACCGGCTCGGGAGCGAGACGCCACAACTCCTCGATCTGCGCCTCGGTCAGCGCCGTCCCCAGCGGCGCCACCGCCGTCGCGAAGCCGGCGCGATGCAGCGCGATCACATCCATGTAGCCCTCGACGACGATCGCCGAGGGCTCGCGCGCCGCCGCCGCGCGGGCGGCGGCCCAGCCGTAGAGCACGCGCCCCTTCTCGAACAACGGCGTGTCCGGCGAGTTGAGGTATTTCGGTTGCCCGTCGCCGAGCACGCGGCCGCCGAAGGCGATGATCCGCCCGCGCCGGTCGCCGATCGGAAAGATGATGCGGCCGCGGAAATAATCATAGCTCTCGCCACCCTCCTCGGGCCGCCGCAACAGTCCGCCCTCGAGCAGGAGCGGCTCGGGAAAGCGCTTGGCGAGCGCCGCTTTCAAGGCGTCGCGCCGCTCGGGCGCGAAGCCCAGGCGGAATCGTCGGATAGTGCCTTCGTCGAGGCCACGGCGCTCGAGATAGAGCCGCGCCTCGCGGCCTTCCGGGGCCGCGAGCATCTCGGTGAAGAAGACGCTGGCCGCCTCGACGGCATCCGCGACGCCGGCAACGCGTTCGGCGCGATCGCGCTCGGCGGGCGTCGGCTGCGGCACTGCAAGCCCGGCCTGCGCCGCCAGTGTCGCCACCGCCTCGGGGAAGCTCAAACTCTCCGTCTGCATGACGAAGCCGATGACATCGCCATGCGCGCCGCAGCCGAAGCAGTGATAGAAGTCCTTGTCCTCGACGACGCTGAAGGACGGCGTCTTCTCCTTGTGAAAGGGACAGAGGCCGACATATTCGCGCCCGCGGCGGATGAGCTTGACCCGCCGGCCGACGATTTCGGCGAGCGACAGGCGCTGGCGCAACTCGTCGAGAAAACGGGGGGGAAAGGACATAGCTCTAAGCTTTGAGCCGTAAGCTATAAGCGGTGCGGGTCAATGCGACCTCCGCAATTCTATCGCGGCGCCTGCCGCGTGAAAACGTGCCAACAGCTTTTGGCTTAGAGCTTAGAGCCAAGTGCTGCCTTTACCGCCTGGCTCGCCTTGGCCGGGTCGAGTTGGCCGGCATAGCGCTCCTTCAGCGCCGCCATGATTCGACCCATGTCCTTGATGCCGGAGGCGCCGGTCGCCGTGATGGTCTCCTCGATCGCGGCCGCCATCTCGGCCTCCGAAAGCTGCTGCGGCAGGAAGCGCTCGATGATTGCGATCTCCTGCCGCTCCTTCTCGGCGAGTTCGGGGCGGCCACCCTTGTCATAGAGCTCGATCGATTCGCGGCGCTGCTTGATCATGCCCTGCATCATCTGCTGGATCTCGGGATCGGCGATGCCTTCGAGGTTGCCTTTCGGCCGGACCTCGATGTCGCGCTCCTTGAGCCGCGCCAGGATGAGCCGGACGGTCGAGACCGTCAGCGCTTCCTTCCCCCGCATGGCCTGTTTCAAGGCGTCGTTGAAGCGCTCGCGCAGCATCGCATCCTCCGCCGCTTCCGCCGCGTCGCGAACCTAGTAGAGGCGTTCGTCGAAGGCAATCCTGCGCCGGCGGGCTTGACGGCGAGCCGGCCGCCGGCTAAGTGCAAGCCTCAACCCGACCGTTGCCTTGCCGCGCCGCCCGGTGTTCCCCGTGTGGCGCGTTTTGGCGCGGCTGGTGCGGCGCCACCAAGCTCGAGGACCCGCTCAATCGCATGACCGACGCGCCGATGCCGACCGCGCGCCCTGCCGGCACGACCGCCGCGCTCGTTCTGGCGGATGGCAGCATCTTCTGGGGGCGCGGCCTCGGCGCGACCGGAATCCGCGTCGGCGAGGTGTGCTTCAACACCAGCATGACCGGCTACCAGGAGATCCTGACCGATCCCTCCTACGCCGGACAGATCATCACCTTCACCTTTCCGCATATCGGCAATGTCGGCGCCAATCCCGAGGACATCGAGACCACGACTCCGGCGGCGCGCGGCCTCGTCCTGCGCGTCGACATCACTGAGCCATCGAGTTGGCGCGCGGCGCAGCCGCTCGGCTCCTGGCTCGAATCGAACGGGCTCGTCGGCCTCGCCGGCATCGACACGCGCCGCTTGACCCGCCGCATCCGCGACGGCGGCGCGCCCAACGGCGCGATCTGCCATGCGCCCGATGGCAGCATCGATGTTGCGGCGCTCACCAAGCTGGCACGCGATTGGCCCGGGCTCGAAGGCATGGATCTCGCCAAGGAGGTCTCGTGCCGCCAGACTTATGGCTGGGACGAGACGGCATGGCGCTGGGGGCAAGGCTATGGCCGGCTCGAGCGCCCGCGCTTTCGCATCGTCGCCGTCGATTACGGGGCCAAGCGCAACATCCTCCGCAGCTTGGCGGCGCAGGGCTGCGCCGTCACCGTGGTGCCGGCGACGGCTAGCGCCGAAGACATCATGCGCCACAATCCCGATGGCATCTTCTTATCAAACGGCCCGGGCGATCCCGCCGCGACCGGCAGCTATGCCGTGCCGGTGCTCCGCGCGCTCTTGGCGACGGAGAAGCCAATCTTCGGCATCTGCCTCGGCCACCAGCTCCTGGCGCTGGCCTTGGGCGGCACGACGCGCAAGATGGCGATCGGCCATCGCGGCGCCAATCATCCGGTCAAGGATCTCGCCACCGGCAAGGTCGAGATCACCAGCCAGAATCATGGCTTCGTGGTGGTGCCGGAAGCGCTGCCGCGCGCCGCCGAGGTCACGCATGTCTCGCTTTTCGACGGCTCGAATGAAGGCCTGCGCCTCAAGGACCGCCCGGTATTCTCGGTGCAATACCACCCGGAAGCCAGCCCCGGCCCGCAAGACAGCCACTATCTGTTCGAGCGCTTCATCGCGCTAATGGCAGAGCGGAAGTGAGCTGATGAAGCAGGGCTCGATCATAACTCTTCCCTCCCCCCTCGAGGGGGAGGTCGGCAACGCGCCAGCGTTGCCGGGTGGGGGGCACGCCCGACACCGAATCCGCGCTCGTCCGTCCCCCACTGTTCCCTCCCCCGCAAGGGCGGAGGGTTTCAAAGCGGGCTTGTTAAGTGAGATTGCCTGCGCGAGCATCGGCGCATGCGATCATCGCGCGCGCGCGAACTTCGGAAATCACCGACGGAGGCGGAAGCGCGGCTGTGGTGGCGATTGCGACAGAAGCATCTCGATGGCTTTCGCTTCCGCCGCCAGCAGCCCATCGGCCCTTACATCGTCGATTTCTTTTGTTCCGCGGCGCGTCTCATCATCGAGGTCGATGGCGGACAGCACGCCGAGAGCGAGAAAGACGATACACGCACAAATTGGCTTGAAGCGCGGGGATATCGCGTCCTGCGCTTCTGGAACAACGACGTGCTCTCGAATACCGAAGGGGCACTCATCACAATACTCAAAGCGCTTCGCGCTTGACCCCCCACCCTACCCTCCCCCTCAAGGGGGGAGGGCTCTTGCAATGCCATTCTTGTCCCATGCCCAAGCGCACTGACATCCGCTCGATCCTCATCATCGGCGCGGGTCCGATCGTGATCGGGCAGGCTTGCGAGTTCGACTATTCCGGGGCGCAGGCGGTGAAGGCGCTGAAGGAGGAAGGCTACCGCATCGTCCTCGTCAACTCGAACCCGGCGACGATCATGACCGATCCGGGCTTGGCGGACGCGACCTATATCGAGCCGATCACGCCGGAGCTGGTCGAGCGCATCATCGCCGCCGAGAAGCCCGACGCGCTGCTGCCGACCATGGGCGGCCAGACCGCGCTCAACACCGCGATGGCGTTGGCGCGTTCGGGTGCATTGAAGCGCCACGGCGTCGAGCTGATCGGCGCGAGCGAAGCGGCGATCGCCAAGGCCGAGGACCGCCAGCTCTTCCGCGAGGCGATGGACCGGATCGGCCTCGCCTCGCCCAAGAGCCATCTCGTCGATTCGCTCGCGGCGGCGCACGCGGCGCTCGGCACCTTGGGCCTTCCCGTCATCGTCCGCCCGTCCTTCACCCTGGGCGGCACCGGCGGCGGCATCGCCTACAACAAGGAGGAGTTCGAGGAGATCGTCCGCGGCGGCTTGCGCACCTCGCCCGTCCACCAGGTGCTGATCGAGGAATCGGTGCTGGGATGGAAGGAATTCGAGATGGAGGTCGTGCGCGACCGCGCCGACAACTGCATCATCGTCTGCTCGATCGAGAACGTCGATCCGATGGGCGTGCACACCGGCGACTCGGTGACGGTGGCGCCGGCGCTGACGCTCACCGACAAGGAATACCAGATCATGCGCAACGCCGCGATCGCGGTGCTGCGCGAGATCGGCGTCGACACCGGCGGCTCGAATGTGCAGTTCGCGGTCAATCCGCTGGACGGCCGGCTCGTCATCATCGAGATGAATCCGCGCGTTTCGCGCTCCTCAGCGCTCGCCTCGAAGGCCACGGGATTTCCCATCGCCAAGGTCGCGGCGAAGCTTGCCGTCGGCTACACGCTCGACGAGCTCACGAACGAGATCACGCGGGTGACGCCGGCCTCCTTCGAGCCGACCATCGACTATGTCGTCACCAAGATGCCGCGCTTCACCTTCGAGAAGTTCCCCGGCGCCGAGCCGCTGCTCACGACCTCGATGAAGTCGGTCGGCGAGGCGATGGCAATCGGCCGCAGTTTCGCCGAATCGGCGCAGAAGGCGCTGCGCTCGCTCGAGACCGGCCTCACCGGCTTCAACGAGGTCGAGATCCCGGGCGCGCTCGCCGGCGACAAGAACTCGATTCGTGCGGCGCTCGCCCAGCCGACGCCGGACCGGCTCCTGGTCATCGCTCAGGCCTATCGCCACGGCCTGACGACGCCCGAGATCCACGCCGCCTGCAAATACGACCCCTGGTTTCTCGAGGAGGTGCGCAAGATCGTCGCCGCCGAGGCCGCGATTCGCACGACGGGATTGCCCGCCGAGCGATCGGGTCTGGTGCGGCTCAAAGGCCTGGGTTTTGCCGACGCGCGGCTCGCCGAACTCGCCGGCAAGAGCGAGGCCGAGGTCGCGGCATTGCGTCTCGCCCTCGGTGTCCATCCCGTTTACAAGCGCATCGACACCTGCGCCGCCGAGTTTCCCTCGCTCACCCCTTACATGTACTCGACCTATGAGAGCGACGGCGCGGGCGCGCCCGAATGCGAGGCCGAGCCGTCGGCGCGCGACAAGGTCGTGATCCTGGGCGGCGGTCCCAACCGCATCGGCCAGGGCATCGAGTTCGACTATTGCTGCGTCCATGCCGCCTACAGCCTCAAGGAGGCCGGCATCGAGACCATCATGGTCAACTGCAACCCCGAGACCGTCTCGACCGATTACGACACCTCCGACCGGCTCTATTTCGAGCCCTTGACCGCGGAAGATGTGATCGAGCTGGTCCGGGTGGAGGAGCGCCACGGCAGGCTCAAGGGCGTCATCGTGCAATTAGGCGGTCAGACGCCTTTGAAGCTCGCCGCGGCGCTCGAGGCGGCGCGCATTCCCATCCTCGGCACCTCGCCCGATGCCATCGATCTCGCCGAGGACCGGCGGCGCTTCCAGGAGCTGCTGCAGCGCTTGGGCCTGAAGCAGCCCGAGAACGGCACGGCCACAACCTTGGTCGAGGCGGAGGCGGTCGCCGCGCGCATCGGCTATCCCGCAGTGATCCGTCCGTCCTACGTCCTGGGCGGGCGGGCCATGGAGATCGTCCACGATCGCGCCGGACTCGCGCGCTACCTGGCGCGTGCGGTCAAGGTTTCCGGCAAGAACCCGGTGCTGATCGACCGCTATCTCCAGGATGCGATCGAGGTCGATGTCGATGCGCTGGCCGACGGTCAGGACGTGCACATCGCCGGCATCATGGAGCACATCGAAGAGGCGGGCATCCATTCCGGCGACAGCGCCTGCTCGTTGCCGCCCTATTCGTTACCCCCCGCGGTGGTGGCCGAAATCGAGCGGCAGACCGCGGATCTCGCGCGCGCGCTCGCGGTCGTGGGTCTGATGAACGTGCAATACGCCGTGCAGCAGGGAACGGTCTTTGTGCTCGAGGTCAACCCGCGCGCCTCGCGCACCGTGCCCTTTGTCGCCAAGGCGACCGGCGTGCCCATTGCCAAGATCGCGGCGCGGCTGATGGTGGGGGAGCGGCTCGCTGGCTTTACGCTCACCGCAGAGAGCCGGCGGCGCCACGTGGCGGTGAAGGAGGCGGTCTTCCCCTTCGCCCGCTTCCCCGGCGTCGATCTGATCCTGGGTCCGGAGATGAAATCGACGGGCGAGGTCATGGGCATCGACGCCGATTTCGGCCACGCCTTCGCCAAATCCCAGCTCGGCGGCGGCACCGACCTGCCGCTCGAAGGCCGCGTCTTCGTCTCGGTGCGCGACCATGACAAGCCGGCGGTCATCGAGCCGTGCCGGCGGCTCGCGGGCATGGGCTTCGCACTCATTGCGACGCGCGGCACGGCCCAGTGCCTGCGCGCGGCCGGACTCGTCGTCGAGGAGGTCAACAAGGTGCTGGAAGGCCACCCTCACATCGTCGACCGCATGCTCTCGGGCGAGGTGCAACTCGTCTTCAATACCACCGAAGGCGTCCAGGCGATGGCCGACAGCTTCAGTCTGCGGCGGACCGCGCTCACCAACGCCATCCCCTATTACACGACGGTGGCCGGGGCGCGGGCGGCGGTCGAGGCGATCGGGGCCCTCAAGACCGGCAGCCTTGAAGTCGCCTCCCTCCAATCCTATTTTGTTGGATCGTTCTGATCGCCCCACCCTCGGCCGGCAGCGGACGGGGACGGGGTTTTGTCGCAGCGGGCATGCTGCGGCGGGACTGCTCTCGGAGAGAAGCCTCTTTCCATGGCGAAGATACCGATGACTGCGGTCGGGTTTAACCGGCTGCAGGAGGAATTGAAGCGGCTCAAGACGGTCGATCGGCCGGCGATCATCCGCGCGATCGCGGACGCGCGCGACCAGGGCGATATTTCCGAGAACGCCGAATACCACGCGGCACGCGAGCGGCAGAGCTTCATCGAGGGCCGCCTCATGGAGCTCGAGGACAAGATCGCCCGGGCCGAGGTGATCGACGTCTCGAAGCTGAGCGGCAAGATCGTGAAGTTCGGCGCCACCGTCACCCTCGAGGACGAGGAGAGCGGCGAGGCGACGGTCTATCAGATCGTCGGCGAGGACGAGGCCGACATCGGCAAGCGTCAACTCTCCATCACCTCGCCCTTGGCCCGCGCGCTCATTGGCAAGACCATCGGCGAGAGCGTCGAGGTCACGACCCCGCGCGGCGGCCGCTCCTATGAGATTGTGAAGGTGCGCTGGCGCTGACCACGGCGCGCGGCCCCTCCGCCCCGGCACCTTCGACCGCGATCGGCACGCCCGGCTCGTACTTCGACAAGCGAATCGCCAGCGCCGAGCGGACATGCGCGACATTGGGCGCCGCCGTGAGCCGCGTGGTCAGGAAGCGCTGATAGCTGTCCCAATCGGTCGCGACGATCTTCAGGATGAAATCGACCTCGCCCGCGAGCATGTGCGCCTCGCGCACCTCGCGCCAGCCGGCGATCAGACTCTCGAAGGCCCTGAGATCGGGCTCCGCCTGGCTCTTGAGGCCAACCTGAGCGAAGACGGTGACGCAGAAGCCCAGCGCTTCCGGATTGATGTCGGCGTGATAGCCGCGGATGAAGCCGGCCTCGGCCAGCGCGCGCACGCGGCGCAAGCAAGGCGGCGCCGAAATGCCGGCGCGGTGGGCGAGTTCGACATTGGTCATCCGCCCGTCGGCCTGCAGATCGCGCAGGATGCGGCGGTCGATCTTGTCGAGCTTGATGCGGCGCATCGAAGCTTCCCGGAGCCGCTGGAGCGATTCGCGGCGCGGATCGGCGGGCGAGCCGCCCGACCGACCGACGCGACCATCGCATCCTAATCGAGGGTAATAATATTGCAAGGCGGGCCCGGCGCGGTTGCAACCGGCGCGGCGCGAGGCTACCAAAGCCGCGCAACGGAGCGAGCGCGGCCATGCAAGCGATTGGGGGAGCCGGCGGACAGCCCACCGTCTGGGCGGTCCATGACGGCAAGCCCGGCATGGCCAGCCAAGTGATGGGCCTGGCCGAGGCGGTCGGCGGCCAAATCGTCGAAAAGCGCTTAGCCGTTCGCGCCCCTTGGCGATGCCTGATGCCGCAGTTTTGGATCAATCCGCTGGCGGCGCCGGGTCCGAGCGGCGACAGTCTCGCGCCGCCCTGGCCCGAATTGCTCATCGCTTGCGGCCGCAATACGATCGCGCCGGCGCTCGCTGCCAAGCGCGCGAGCCAAGGCCGCATGCTGTGGGTCCATATCCAGGACCCGCGCTATGCGCGGAGCAAGGCCGATCTCCTGATCGTGCCGCGCCATGATCCGGCGCAGGGCGAGAACGTCTTTCCGACCTTGGGCGCGGTGCATCGGGTGACGCCGGCGCGGCTCGCGGAAGGCGCGCGAAGTTTGGCGCCGCGGGTCGCCGGCTTGCCGCGGCCGCTCGTGGCCGTGCTGATCGGCGGCAACAACCGCGTCTATCGCCTGACGCAAGCGCGCATGGCGGAACTCGCCGATCAGCTGGCGGCGCTCGCCCGTCGCGGCTTTGGGCTGATGGTGACACCGTCGCGCCGCACCGGCGCGCTCGGCGCGCGGCTGCTCGAAGAGCGGCTCAAGGGCCTGCCGGCCTTCATTTGGGACGGCAGCGGCGACAATCCCTATTTCGGCATGCTCGGCCTCGCCGACGCCATCGTGGTCACTGCCGATTCCGTGTCGATGGTGAGCGAGGCGGCGGCGACGGGCAAGCCCGTGCATGTCGCGATGCTGGCAGGCGGCTCGGACAAATTTGCGCAGTTCCATGCCGCGATGAACGCAGCCGGCATCACGCGGCTCTTCCGCGGCGAGATCGAGCGCTGGTCCTACGCCGCGCCCGACGACACTGCGCGCGCGGCAGAAGCGATCCACGACCGATTGGCCCGACACCTGGCCGAGGTCGCCTGACATGCGGCGCGGCGTCGCGCTGTTTCTGGGCGCATTCCTGATCGTCTGCGGCGCTCTCGTGCTCTTCCCCGGCATCGACCTTTGGGCGAGCGCGCCATTCTACCGGCCGGGCGCCGGCTTCTTTCTCGCGGATTGGGGGCCGTTTCGCCTGATCCGCGCCGGCGTGCCCTGGCTCGTCGCGCTCATCATCCTGGCCGCGGCCGGCCTGTTGCTCGCATCCCTGCTGCGGCGGCCCGTGCTCGGGCTCGATGCCAAGGCAGCCATATTTCTTCTGCTGTCGCTGGCGATCGGGCCGGGGCTCGTGGTCAACGGCCTGTTCAAGGATCATTGGGGCCGGGCGCGTCCGAGCCAAATCGCGGCGTTCGGCGGCGACAAGCGCTTCACCCCGGCCTTCGTGCCGAGCGATCAGTGCCGCAGCAACTGTTCTTTCCCGGCCGGCGATCCGGCGGTGGGATTCTCGCTCGTCGCCGCCGGATTCCTGATCGCCGCGCCGCGGCAGCGGCGGCTCGCGGTGAGTGGCGCGATCGCGCTGGGCGCCGTCATCGGCATCGCCCGAATCGCGCAGGGCGGTCATTTCCTTTCGGACGTAGTCGCTTCGGGCTTTCTCGTCACGGCCATAAGCTGGCTCTTGCATCGCTGGATCGTCGGCAGCGACGGGCTCGCCTGTCTATGGCGCCACCTGCGCGATCCACCGCCCGCGCTGCGGTTTTTCAGCTGGCTCGGCCTTGCGACCGCAGCCGGAGTCCTTCTGGCGGTGCGCTTCCTCGATCGGCCGCTGGCGGAGGCATTTCACGGCGGCGACCCCACGCTCGCACGAATCTTCCGCTTCATCACCAATTTCGGCTTGTCGACGGGCTATCTCGTCATCGCCGGCGGCCTCGCGCTCGGGTTGGGATTGGCGGCGCGGCGGACGCGGAATCCCGAGCTCGGCCGCCGCAGAGAGCACGGCGCCTGGCGCGCCGGCTTCGTCTTCCTGGCGGTGGCTGCGGCCGGTCTCGCCGGCGACATCTTGAAACCGCTGTTCGGGCGCGCCCGACCGAAACTATGGTTCAGCGACGGCATCTTTGGTTTCACCTGGCATGGCAGCAGCGCCGGCTATTGGTCCTTTCCCTCCGGCCACGCCATCACCATCGTCGCGCTGGCGACGGCGCTGTCGCTCATTCATCCGCGCGGGTCTTGGGCCTATGTCGCCGCGGCCGTACTCGTCGCCGCAAGCCGCATCATCCTGGCCCAGCATTATCTGAGCGACGTGCTCGGCGGCGCTTATCTCGCCCTCGCCATCGTCTGGGCGCTGTGGGCGGGCCTGCAGCGCGCCGGCCTCGGCTTCGCGGCTCAGCGATAGCCTTCGAAGCCGGTGAGGAGACGCACGGTATAAGTCCGCGCCTCGCCGCCGCCCAAGGGGATGATGACGTGCTGCACCGGCCCGGCTCCGGCGAAGCGCTTGAGAATCCGGCCGATGTTTTCCGGCATATGGCTGACCAGGAGGAAATCCCGCCCGATGAAGCGCGCGGGCTCGGCGGTCAAATCGAACTGGTCGTGCGTGCCGCCATCGCCGTTCCATTTGAGCCAATCGACCGGCCGGGGCCGCACATAATAGAGCAGCGCCGCCATGTCCTCGCGGTCGTCGGAGAGCAGAACCGCCCCCTTCTCGCGCACGAGCAGATGCCCGATCGCATCGCCGAGCCGCCGCCAGCCGCGCAGCCGGTGCAGCGGATCGTATTTCGCCGGCAGTTCGTAGCCCGCGGCCGCGGCGAGCGGCGTCAATTCGAGCAACACCGCGGCGGCGGCGACATGCAGCGCGACCGAGGCGGCGACGATCGCCTTGCGCTCGCGGCCGATGAGCCAGGCCACCACCAGCACAGTCGCCGAGACATAGGCCGGCGCCGACCAATTGGGCTGCGCCCGCGACAGGAAGCTCACCACGAACATCATTGCGAGCGTGGGAAGCGCAAAACTCGCGAGCAGCGCCGCCCGCCGCTCGGCGAGCGCCCGGCGGCTCGCCAGCACGACAATGATGAGCGCGGCGAAGAGCAGCGGGCCGAAGACGCCGAACTGCGAGGCGAAGAATTCGAGGAAGCTGTCGGGATGGAACAGGCTGCCGTGCAGCGAGGCGTTGTTCTCGGTGTGGCGGTAGCTGGCGAAGCCGTGCGACAGATTCCAGACGAAATTGGGCGCATAGATCGCCAGCGCAAGCCCCGTCGCCGCCAGGAAGCGCGCGAGATGCCGCCGCTCGTCGCGAAAGACCAGCAGGAAGAGCAGCGCCGACAGGAGCCAATAGGCCATCGCATATTTCGCGAGCAGGCCGATTCCCGCCGCCGCTCCAACCGCGAGCCACCAGCGGCCGCCGCCTTCCTCGCGCGCGCGCACGAAGGCATAGAGCGCCGCCGCCCAGCAGGTGAGAAGCGGCGCGTCGGTTGAGATGATGATCGAGGAGACGGTGACGCCGGGCAGCGTTGCATAGATCACCGCCGACCAGGCGGCGATGCGCGAATCATAGAGCCGCCGCGCCAGCTCGAAGATGATAAGCGCCGTCGCGTAATGCAGCAGCGGCGCCGCGAGCCGCACCGCGAACTCGCTATCGCCGAAGAGCGCAGCGGTGAGAGCGATGAGCCAGGCGACGACCGGCGGCTTCGAGTAGTAGCCGAAGGCCGGATGCAGCGACCAAAACCAATATTGCGCCTCGTCGGGATAGAGATCGGTCTGCCCCGCGGCGAGCCAAAGGAGCCGCGCCACCGTGACGGCGAAGACCGCAAAGAGCATGTTGCGCCGATAGCGCTCGTCCGCGCTCGACCGCGACCGCGCCGTCCTTGTGGTGCCGACTGTCATGGCGGCGGCGAGACTAGCTCCTATCGCGCCGCCCAGCACGCGCCAATCGAG
>DATNIY010000128.1:0-35259 GCA_035604195.1 Allostellaceae bacterium | reverse complement strand
CGGGCGGGCGTTGTCCGCTCCGAGCCGGTCTCGCAACCCGGACGCGCAGGTCGCGCGGCGCCGCTCGGGCGGGCGTGCCGCGGATTGCAGCGAGTCCTGAGGATCCGCCGGGTCACCGAACCTACCACTTTGGGTTGTCTTCTCGACTCGGAAAACCAGTTTTTACCCAAATGGATCTGGATCGGCGCTGAAAAATTACTTCAGAATTGTTCCGGGCTGGCAAAGCCGGCGTTAACCAATCGCGCAATACCATAGCATGGCGCGGTTGCTCGCGCCGAGCGAAGGCCATCGGGCCGGGGAAGGGCGAGATGAGCGACAATCCTGGTTTTGTCGCCGGTTCCAGTGCATTAGGGCTCCGCCCGGTTTGGGCGATTGTGGCGGCGGCAATCCTCTCCCTGGCTTGCATCGGCGCGCTGAGCGCTGCGCCACCGGAGGGAGCGGACCCGACCTTGGCGCCGTGGTTCCAAAGCCTGCGCCAGCCCGGGACCGGCGTGTCCTGCTGCTCCATTGCCGATTGCCGCGCCACCGAATATCGCAGCCGGGGCGAAGGCTACGAGGCGTTTATCGACGAGCGCTGGATCTCGGTCCCGCAGGAGCGGGTTCTCGACCACATCGACAATCCCACCGGCCGTGCCGTCGTCTGCTACGAACCGACGCGCGGCATTCTCTGCTTCGTCCGGCCGTCCGAGACCTGAGGCAAACCGGCGAGCCCCACGCTGGCGCAGGGCTCACCGATCGGCGACCGCCGTCAGGGATTTGACGGCGCGAAAGCGACGCCGCGGAAGACATCGCCGGGACGAGAGACCTGGAGCGTGACGAAGCGCTCGAGGCTGTCGCCATGGTCGTCGAAATCGCGGAAGAATTGGTCGTTATCGCGATCGTCGAGCGGCAGATGGGTCGCCGCCAGCACGTCGGTGACTTTGATCAACTCGGTCGGATCGGGCTCGCCGCCGGAGATCTCGCTGCTCTGCGCCGTGATGGCATAGAGCGTGACGGTCCCGTCGCCATTGACCTTCCCGGTCATATTGCGCAAGCCCGTCGTGCGCGTCGGCACCGGGTAGCCCCAGATGGTCTGCGGCTCGTTCAAATGCAGGCCGTCCTGCAGCACATATTCGAGTTGCCAGACGCCGCCGACGAGGACCCATTTCTGCAGCCCCGCGAGCGGGTCGGAAACATAGTCCACGACCGGCTGTCCGTTCGCGTCGAGCACGGGCTTGCCACTCGAGTCCAGCACGGGAATGCTGGCATTCCCTTCATCGGCCACATAGAGCGTCGTCGGGTTCGCGAAGAAGAAGGCGAAGGGAACGAGCGGTGAAGATGCGCCGGTCGCGGGGTTGGTGGCCTGGTCGCCGATCAATTGCGTGATGGTGTTGGGCGGCGTGGGCGGCGTCGTCGGCATCGGCAGCCCGCTGCCGTTGTTGTTCACGACCTGGAAGATGCCGTCATCGCCGTTGCCGCCGCTGCCCTTCGAGACATAGAGCGTGGGATTGCCCTTGGCATCGTTGAAGATGCCGATGCCGCGCCAGTTGTTGTCCTTGACGTGCTGCTTCGTCGATTCGTCCGGACGATCGCTCGCCAGATAGGTCGCGAGCTGCGTGGAATTGGGCGTGCCCGGCGTCACCGCGCCCGGCAGCCCGTAGCGCACGCCGACGGTGAAGCCCGGCCCGGTGCCCGCCGGGGTCTTGTTTTCGGTCGAGTCGGCGTTGCCGGCCATGTAGAACTGGGTGCCGTCGACGGTGATGGCGCCGCGCGGATTGTCGCCGCTGAAGGCGTAATTCTCGTCGCTCACGGCGACGCTGCCATCGTATTTGACGAGCGCGATCGCGCGGTCGAAGAGCGCCGTCCCCGCCGGGAGAGGCTGGATCTGCGCGGCGAGAAGCGTCGTTTCGGAGTTGGAGACGCCCTCGGCGCCGGGCGCGCCGTTGTAACCCATATAGGTGAGGAAGCGGCCGTCGACCGACAGGTGCAAGGAGCCCTCGGATTTCGAGCTGAAGCTCGTCGTGATGATTGGCGCGCCCGCCCCCGACGCCTGCGACAACGCCGTCAGCGGCAGGCTTTGCAGCAGCGGCGCAAAGGGCTCGGGGCGGTAGGTGTCGAGAAAGATGGTGCCTTGGATGCCCGACACGTTCGGGTCGTTGAAGATCTCGGGATAGGTCTCGCCGTCATGCGGCGTCGTGTCCGGCACGAAATGGACCCGGCTCACGACGAGCGTGTCGGGAATGAAGCCGCCGGCGCTCCACGCGTGGCCGGGAACGACAAACCCGGCGAGAGCGGTCGTCGCGAGCAGCGCCGCCGTGCGCGCCATTTTCATCGGCAAATTCGGTGTCGGCATGATCATTCTCTCCTTTGGACACGGTTGAAACCCGCGCGCCATTCTTAAGAGACGATCGTCGCACTTCCGTAACGGATCGGTGTCGGTTCCGTGACAGGCTCAGACGTTGACGGGGGCCAAGGGCAAGCGGCCGCGGATGAGATCGGCGGCCATCTCCGCGACCATCACCACGGGTGCATTGATGTTGCCGCCGACCAGGTCCGGCATCACCGAGGCATCGACGACGCGGAGGCGCTCGACGCCGCGGACGCGAAGCTCGGCATCGACCACCGCATCCGCATCGGCATCGGGACCCATCTTGCAGGTGCCGAGGGGATGGTGGACGGTAACGCCGGTGGCGCGGACATAGGCGTCGATCTCGGCGTCGGATGACGCGGCCGCACCGGGCGCGGCCTCGCGCGCGATGAAGGAATGCAGCGGCGCCTGCCGGGCAATTTCGCGCATGATGCGGATGCCGTCGCGCAGTTGCCGCCGCTCGCTCTCGTGGGACAGGAAATTCTGCTGGATCCGGACGCTCCCCTGCGGATCGGCCGAGGCGAGCCGGATCGTGCCGCGGCTCTCCGGACGCAGCACGACGATTCGCACCGAGAAGCTGTCGGCGAAGGCGGGCTTGAACGGCGGCAGATAGGGTGCGGCATCGAAGGGCGCCGCGACCAGAAGATATTGAACGTTCGGCACGCTCGCATCGCCGGTGCGGATGAAGGCGGTCGAGCCCGAGGGCAAATCGGTGGCGATGCCCTTGCCGAGGACGTACGCCTTGGCGAGCTCGCCGGCGATGCGGTCGAGCCGCATCGCGCGCTGCAGCGGTCCCGGCTCGTTGCGGGCAAAGACGATTCCGGCCGAGATATGGTCCTGGAGATTCTTGCCGACGCCCCTAAGCGGCACCTTCACCGCGATCCCGTGCGGCGTCAGCTCCGCGGGATCGCCAATCCCCGACAGCATCAGGAGCTGCGGCGAGTTGATGACGCCGCCGGCCAGGATCACTTCGCGATTGGCGCGCGCGGTGATGCGCTGGCCGCGCTGGAGATATTCGACCCCGACGGCGCGGCTGCCCTCGAGCACCACTCGCGCCGCCAGCGCCGCGACCTCGACCGTGACATTCTCGCGCGCCATTGCCGGGCGGAGATAGGCCACGGCGAGGCTGCAGCGGCGGCCGTCGCGGATCGTCGATTGCAGGCGGGCGAAGCCTTCCTGCTGTGCGCCGTTATAATCCTCGACGAGGGGAAATCCCGCCGCCTGCCCCGCCGCGAGATAGGCCTCGACCAGCGGATCGGCATAGGTCGAGTAGCGCGTCGTCAGCGGCCCGTCGCCGCCACGAAAGGCGCTGGCGCCGCCTTCCCAGGATTCCTGGCGCCGGAAATACGGCAGCACATGAGCATAGGACCACGCCGGCAGGCCGGCCGCCGCCCAGCGGTCGTAATCGGCGCGATGGCCGCGGACATAGGCCATGGCGTTGATCGAGGAAGAGCCGCCGATCACCTTGCCGCGCGCGCATTCGATGCGCCGCCCGTCCATGGTGGGCTCGGGCTCGGTGAAATACATCCAGTCGTGCATCCGATTGGTGAGAATGCGGCCCCAGCCCAGCGGGATGCGGATCCAGGGATCGCGATCCCAGCCGCCGGCCTCGAGCACCAGCACACGCGCGCCGTCCTCGCTCAGCCGCATCGCCAAGGTGCAGCCGGCCGAGCCGGCGCCGACGATGACGTAATCAAAGGTTCCATTCTGCGCCATCGCTCGTCCCCCGGCATTCCTCCGCCGTTCATCTTATCGCGGGCCGCGGCGCGGCGTGCCAGATCAAAATGCCCGCCGGTTCCCTTGCCGCGACGCTGCGGTTAAATTGCCGGCGCAATCTTGCGCTGCATGATGAGGGGAGAAACCATGGCCGCCATCGCAGATCTGATCGACGAGCTCGTCGCCGCAAACCACATCCTCGCCTTCGAAGGCGTCGTCGACGGCTTCGGCCATATCAGCGTCCGCCATCCCGACCGTCCCGACCGCTTCCTGCTGTCGCGGGCGCGGGCGCCGCGCATGGTCGAGCCTTCCGACATCATGGAGTTCACGCTCGACGGCGCGCCGGTCGATGCGCGCGGCCGCTCGCCCTATTCGGAGCGCTTCATCCACGCCGCGCTCTACCAGGCGCGGCCCGAGGCCAAGTCGGTCGTGCACAGCCACAGCCACGCCACCATCTCCTTCGGCGTCGGCGGCGAAAAGCTGCGGCCGATCATGCACAATTGCGCGCTCATCGGGAAGGAAGTGCCGATTTGGGATCCGCGCGACAAATTCGGCGACACCGACCTCATGGTCACCACCATCGAAATGGGCCACGATCTCGCCCGCACGGTCGGCAGCGGCCCGAGTGCCTTGATGCGCGGTCACGGCACGGTCGCGGCCGGCGGCTCGATCCGGCGCGCCTGCTATGTCTCGATCAAGCTGCAGGACAATGCCAATTTGCAGCGCGAGGCGTCGCGCTACAAGGAGATCAAGTTCCTGTCGCCGGGCGAGGTCGAGAAGATGATGGCAACGCTCGACGCCTATGGCGACAAGCCGCTGATGGGCATCGACCGCGCCTGGGAATATTGGTGCGACCGCGCCGGCGTCCGCTACCGGCCGGGGTATTGAAGCCGGATCAGCCTGCGCCGATGCGATAACCCCTCGCCATCCGCGATCAGAGCCAGCGCAGGAAATCATTGGCTTTGTTTTCCAACGTGCCGCGCAACGTCGGCAGCAATGGCGCCTGGATCTGCTCTGGCTGCGATGCTTGGCCAGCCAGCCAGCGGGGCGCTGCCTCCGCAATGCTGACCGGCGCGAATTCGTCGCGATGGTCCGCGAGGAATTCGAGAAGCGAAACGAGGCGTCGCTGGTTGATCCGGTTGGGCAGGCAACCCTCGCCACCCGGACGGTCGCCTTTGATGAATTCGAAGGGATGCGTCAGGATCACGATGGGCGAAACGCCCTTGGCGCGGGCGCGGCGCAGCAGGCTGATCATTTCGCCCGCGCCGACTGCGGTGATGGTCATCAGTCGATATCGCTTCCAGTGCGGGAGCGAAAACTGGACGTAGCTGGTCACCGGAATTTCGAGCACGCCATCGATCCAGTGGCGACCGGCCATGAGGTGGAGCGAAGGGTCGCTCGCTCTGAAACAAGCGAAACCGATGTTCGACGCGACATTTATGCCGAGCCGCGCCATGGCGCGGTAGACCGTGCGATCGACAGTGAGGTTGCCCGTACGCAAGGCAATCGGGGGTTGCACCTTCCAGCGCGCCAGCGGCTCCAACCCTTGCTCAATGATTGCCTGGATCTCGCCAAGCGACCAGCCGGCGCAGCTGTCAATCGCCAGCCTGTCGGCACGCGCCAGGGCGCCAGGAGCACCGCTCCCCAGCCAATAGGGATGAATGTGAAGCTGCACGTCGTGTCCCGCCGCCAGGATCGCATCGACGGTCTGCCTGACCGGCGCATCGCCAAGCTGCGTGGTGCACAGCGTTTCGACGAAGAAGGTCGCGGGCGTGCGATGTCTCGCGAGCGCTTTGAGGATCAACGGTAATCCGTGGTCCTCCCCCCGCGCGGGGCAGTAGACGCTCGCTTTGCTGAGCGCCAAGCGGCGGCTTGGATCGAGGCTCGTGCCGCCGCTGCCGAATTCGGAATCGATGGTCAAACAGACTTCTGTGGGGCCATCCGCCGCAGCGTTCGAGTGCGGCAAACGGATCGGGCCGCCCGACATCGGCGTTGTGGCTCCCTTCCACGCGCTGCGGCCAAGCTTCGATCAGCCGGCCGATTTTTGTTTCGCGGCGTCCCGTATGCACTCGCTTCCAAGCCGAGACGGATTGGCCAGGCGCCGCCAGGTCAGGGCCGCGTCGTTGCGCGACCTCGTCCATACATCATCATGGCCCGATGCCGTAAAGCTAGTCAACACGAGTTAGGGCGAAGACAGCGCGCGGGTTATGAAACCGTCCCAGGCCAGCGGAGGTTGCGGAGCGGTCGCGCCGGCGCGAATGCTTTGGCGCACAATGCTGCAGCGTGTTACGCTCGCCGCACGCGCGGAGAGATCGGCGGCCCGGAATTTCCTGGACAGGAGGATTAGCATGCAGACGGTGGCAACGGCGTCGAAGGCACCGGCGCCCGACAAATCGACAATGAAGGTCGCCGTGACGAGGAAGAATGACGCGAATTTCGTTCCCGGCCGGCGCGCCTTCTTCCGCTATCGCGACCTCGGCGTGACCGGGGCAACGAACGGGCGAATGCGCGCGCAACTCACCTCGGCCACCGCCGGCATGTCCGAGCCGACCGGTTGGCATTATCACGTATGCGAGGCGCAATTCGTTTACCTGCTCAGCGGCTGGGTCGAGTTGGAGTTCGAGGATAGCGGGGCGGTGCGTCTGGAGGCCGGCGATTCCGTCTTGATCCCAGGCGGCACGCGCCATCAGGAGATGCGAACCTCCGATGACTTTGAAATCATCGAGTTTTCGGTGCCGGCCGAGATGGCCACCGTGAGCTGCGATCCGCCGCAGCGGTAAACCGCGCGGTAAGCTGTCGGCCGGGTTACTGAAGCAATCCCGCGCAGGGGTGGTGGCGCGCCCCGCGCCTCACTTCGCCGCGGAGAAGCTGGTCGGCGTCAGGATCGTGTTGCTGATCGAGGCGATCATCGGGCCGCCGTCCGCCTCGGTCTTGGTCCGCGCCGCGATCCATTCGGGGTCGCTTTGGAAGGCCGCCCAAGCCTTGTCGCGCGCGGCATGCGATTCGAATTGCACGATGTAGATGAGATCCTGGTTGGATTCGCCGATCGCGACCGTCCAGAAGCCAAGCTGGCGAATGCCATGCTTCTCGAACAGGCGCATCGCCACGGTCTCGAAGCGCTTGAGCAGCGCGGGCAGGCGTCCGGGCAGGCAGTGATAGACGCGCATCTCGTAGATCATCGCAATCCCCCCGATTGGCGCCGCTACGCGGTCTCGGCGCGATAGTATCTGGCAAAGCGCATCAGCGGCTCGTCCGACATCGCGAACAGGACGGCGTCGCTCGTCGCCGCGTGGTCGTGCCAAGCCCAGCACGGCGCGATAAAGACATCGCCGCGCCGCCACGCGATGGTCTTGCCGTCGACGATGCTGGCGCCGCTGCCTTCCATGACGCAGAAGCAATGGTTCGCCGTCGAGCGGTGACGGCGCGTCTTGGCGCCGCTTGGCAAGCGCTCGACAGCAAGGCCCATGGTCGGCATCGTCGGCGCCGCCAGCTCGATGCGGGCGCCGTGAATGCCCTCGGGATCGGGCTTCGCGCGGTCGAGCGCTCCCAAGATCTCGTCGCGCGTGAAGCGGTAAGGCGATGTCGCGACGAGCTTCGCGTCCCGTTCATAGGCGGCGCCGTCGGGATGCTCCTCATAGAACATCGGCTCGAGCAGCTGCGTGAGCGGCACGTCGAGCCCGTCGAACCAATAGGCCGGCGCATCGCCGTCATGGCCATGGCTATGCCAGCTCCAGCCGGGAGTCAGCACGACGTCGCCGGTCTCCATCGGCGTCTTGTCGCCGTCGACATTCGAGAAGGCGCCCTTGGCATCGATGATGACGCGCAGCGCGTGCGGCGCGTGCCGGTGCGCCGGCGCCTTTTCGCCGGGCAGGATCATTTGATAGGCGCAGACGAGCGTGCGCGTCGTGCCGAAGCCGCTGTCGGCAGCGGGATTCTCCATGACGAGATTGCGCCGCTCGGCCAGCGTCACGTCGATGAGCCGGCCGGCGGCATCGAGCGCGGCCTTGCCTTCCTCGTAACGCCAATGCGTCGCGACATAGATCGATTTCGGCTCGCGCCACAGGATCGGCCGCTCGCGGCGGACCCAGCCCGGCTTCATATTGAAGCGCTTCACCTCGTCATAGAGCGCCTCGAGCGACGGCGCGCGGCGCGTTCTTTCGATGCTGTCGAGCAATGCTGTGTCGGGCATGCGAGCCTCGCTTCCTCCGGCCGCGATTGCCGGATGTTCTGTGCCGGCCTTTCCGCTGTCAAGCGACAAGCGGCTTGCTGCGCCGCCGGCTCATCGCCGCGCGCCCAGCCTGCGGTCGAACAATGAGAAGAGAATGAGACCGGCAAAGAACCCGCCGATATGCGCGATCCAGGCGATCGGCGCGCTCGAGCCCATGCCGCTCGCGCCGGTGACGAAATTCATCACCAGCCAGATCGCCACCACCAGCCAGAAGCTCTGCCGCGCGATGCGAAAGCGGAGGATGGCGCCGAAAATGCCGCTCACCGCCGCGGATGCGCCGATGAGCAATTCGAACGAAGTCGGCCCGGCCGCGAATTGCGCGAAGGCGCCGGCGATCCCGCAAACGAGATAGAAGATCAGGAAGCGCCATCCTCCAAGCCGCTGCTCGACCCCCGGCGCGAAGGCGACCAGCCCAAGCATGTTGACGCCGAGATGGGTCAGGCCGCCATGCAGAAACTGATAGGTCACCGGCGCGACCAGCGCGGGCCAGCCGAGCGGCACGGCGCCGGCATAACGAACGGGAAGAAAGCCGAAGACCAGCAGCAGTTGCTGGTCCAACCGCTCGGGCAGCAGCCAGAGCGCCACCGCCACCGCAATATTCGCGATCAGCAACGCCGTCGTCATCGGCGGCAGGTTGAGGATCGGCTGGCGGGGGCCGCGCGGGCGAAAATCAGTCACGGGGAACCTGCGCAAGGGCAAGTCCGGACCATATCCGGCGCAAGCCATGGGCGAAAGCCGCGGCTCGACAGGACGCTCGCAGCCTGATACCATACCCAGGTATCCTATCGGGGACGGTCATGCATACGATCCGAGAGAAGACCAAGCTTTTGAACCGGGTGCGCCGCGTCCGCGGCCAGATCGAGGCGATCGAGCGCGCGCTCGAAAAGGAGCAGGGCTGCGCCGCTGTCCTGCATCTGGTGGTCGCGGCGCGCGGCGCGATGAACGGGCTCATGGCCGAGGTGATCGAGGACCACATCCATCTCCACGTCGCCGATCCGGCGCTGCCCGATTCCGAGCGCGCGCGCGGCGCCGAAGAGTTGGTCGATATCGTCCAGTCCTATCTCCGCTGACCGCGGGAGGCGGCCGTGGACATCCGGGAAGCCAGGCTCGCGGAAGCTCCGTCGCATCACCGCGCGCTGCTCGACGAAGCGCCGGACGAGCCCGATCACGCGCCTGGCGGCCTCGCCTGGCCGGAGGCGGCGCGGATCGTCCTGGTCGGCCTCGTCGCCGCGCTCGAATGGTTCCGCATCTCCGAGACCTCGATCGGCATAGGCATTGCGGTCGCGGGGTTGGCGATCGGCGGCTGGCCGATCTTCAAGGAGGCTTTCGAAAACCTGCTCGCGCGTCGCATGACGATGGAGCTGTCGATGACCATCGCCATCGTCGCCGCCGCCGCCATCGGCGAATTCTTCACCGCGTTGGTCATCACCCTCTTCGTCCTGGTCGCGGAAGTGCTGGAAGGCATGACGGTGGCGCGGGGCCGGCACGCCATCCACGATCTTCTGGAGTACCTGCCGCGCGCCGTGACGGTGCGCCAGCGCGACGGCGAAGTGCGCGAGCGCAAGGCGGAGGAGCTGGCGATCGGCGACCGCGTCTTGATCAATCCCGGCGGCCGGGTCCCAGTCGACGGCATCGTCGTCGCCGGCCATTCCTTCGTCGATCAGGCGCGCATCACCGGCGAATCCATGCCGGTCGAGAAGACACAAGGCGGCACCGTCTATGCCGGCACGATCAACCAGACGGGCGCGCTCGAAGTGCGGGTCGAGCGCGTCGGCCGCGACACCAGCTACGGCAAGATCATCGAGGCGGTGGAGCGGGCGGAGCGCTCGCGCGCGCCGGTGCAGCGCTTGGCCGATCGCCTCGCCGGGTATCTCGTCTATTTCGCTTTGGGTGCGGCGGCGCTGACCTTTCTCGTGACCCATGATGCCCGCTCGACCATTTCCGTCGTGATCGTCGCCGGCGCCTGCGGCGTCGCCGCCGGGACGCCGCTCGCCATCCTCGGCGCCATCGGACGCGCCGCCCGCGCCGGCGCCATCATCAAAGGCGGCGTCCATCTCGAAACCCTGTCGATGATCGACACGGTGGTCTTCGACAAGACGGGAACCCTGACCTTCGGCCGGCCCGAAGTGCGCGACCTCCGCCCCGTGCCGGGCGTGGCGGGCGAAACGCTGATCGAGACCGCAGCAATCGCCGAGCGGCGCTCGGAGCATCCGCTGGGTGCGGCCATCCTGGCGCGGGCGGCGGCCATGGGCTTGACCGCGCCGGAGCCCGAGCGCTTCGCCTATATCCCCGGCCGCGGCATCGTCGCGACCGTGGCCGGCGACGACGAGATCGTCGTCGGCAGCCAAGCCTTCCTCCGCGAGCGCGGCATCGCTCCTGCGGCGACAGGGGAGGGAGCAGAGGGCGCGACCGAGGTCATGGTCGCGCGGAACGGGCGCTTCCTCGGAGCGATCCTCGTCGCCGACGGCGTGCGCGTCGAGGCACGGCCTGCCGTGGACGCGCTGCGCCGGCTCGGCATCCGCACCATTCTGCTGACCGGCGACGGCAAGAGCGTCGGCGACGCCGTCGGCCGGGAACTCCGAGTGGACGAGACCGAATCGGAGCTTCTGCCGGAAGGCAAGCTCGCCCGCATCGAAGCACTGGTCGCGGCCGGACATAAGGTCGCGATGGTCGGCGACGGCATCAACGATGCGCCGGCACTGACGCAGGCGAGCGTCGGCATCGCCATGGGCTCCGGCACCGACGTCGCGCGCGAGAGCGCCGATGTCGTGCTGCTCGGCAACGATCTCGTGCGTTTCGTCGAAACCGTGCAAATCGCTCGCCGCACCCGCGGCATCATCTGGCAGAATTTCACCGGGACCATCGCCGTCGATTCCGTGGGAATCCTGCTGGCGGCGCTGGGCTTCCTCAATCCGCTCCTTGCCGCCTTCATTCATGTGGCCTCGGAGCTCACCTTCATCCTCAACGCCACGCGCATGCTGCCCGCCCGCGGCCCTCGGTTGGAATGAGTGGACCCGCTATTTTAGTATTAAATAACAGTAATATGAACACGGTCGTTCATTTCAACGGTCAAATATTGCAGGTGCGATTTAGTGTTTTTATGGCTTAATAACATTGGATTGATGCACGATATTTCTATGGTCATTTAATCATGGGCGGCACTACACGGCTCCAATGATTCTTTCTGCGCGTGATTCACTCTTTTGGGCAGGCCAATCTTCGCGGGCCGCTCCGGGGCCAACAGAGCCGTCGCGGTCTTTTTTCGCCCAGGCGATAACCATTTCATGAAATATACCGTTGTAACAAATACTTATAATATAAAGCTCAGACTAAACATTTGCAATGTCGCCGCCGCCCGAACGGTCCGGGTTCCGGCTCTAGCCGAAAATTTCACGAGATTCCCGCGGCATGCGCGCTTTTCGCTTGCTCAAAGCTGGGCCGGGTTTCAATTTTACGGCGGGGCCACTAGGCTCGCTTCGGAGGACGCCGATGAAACCCAGCGACAGAGCGGCGGAGAAGGGCCGCCGCCACAGCGGCAGCAAGGCATCGGGGGCTGCCACCAAGCGAATTGCCCCGACCAAGAAGCTTGCCCCGGCGAAAAAGGTCCTGAGGAGCGCTCCGAAGAAGACGGCAGCGGCGAATAAGCCGGAACCCAAGAAGACGCCGCCGCCCAAGCCCGTGGTTAAGCCGGTAATTTCCGTGGTAGCGGCCAAGCCGATTGCCGCCATGAGCCCCCCGCCCAGGGCTGCGGGCGGCGCTCCCGTGGCGGTGGCGGCCCGTCCCGTGGCGGTGGCGGCGCGTCCCGCGGCGGCCAAGCCGGCGCCCGCCGATGCAACGCGGGCGGCGACCGCGCAGCAGCTCGAGGAGCGGCGCAAGGCCGCGACCCGCAAGCTGTTCGCCCGCCTGCGCTCGCTCGAAGCCATCGTCGGCGCCGATTTGCGCAAGCGCGGCAGCCTGATGCTGGCGCAGGCGGTCGATCAGTGGTACGCCGAGGCGATCAGCGCCACGGCCAACGAGGTCACCATCACCAACGCGGCCCGAGCGGTCATCTCGCAGCTTTAGGCCGCCGCCCGCAACGCCGGGCTACTGCACCGCGAGCGTCTTGAAGAGCGTGACGCCCCGGAGCAGGTCCACGGCTCGAACCAGCTGATAATCCTGGTCACTGCCGATCGTGTTGGCGTCGAGCGCAAGGCTCTCGGGCATTGCCACCGGCGTCGTCCCGGGCGGGACGTTGGGCGCGCGCGGGGCGGGCGTGGCGGCGGCACCGGGCGCCGGCGCTTCGCTGGTTGGGCCGGGAGCGGGCTTCGCCGCCGGGCCGGTCCCGCCCGCCGGTCCGGTATTGGGCAGCGCACCGCGTAAATCCGCCTCGCGCCGCGTAGCGACCTCGACCTTCTCGATCTTGGCCGGCTCGACCACCACGTCGGGCTCGATCCCCTTCGCCTGGATGGAGCGGCCCGATGGCGTAAAGTAAAGCGCCGTCGTCAGCCGAATGGCGCCGCCGCTTTCCTTTACCGGCAGCACCGTCTGGACCGAGCCCTTGCCGAAGGAGCGCGTGCCCAAGAGGACCGCTCGGTGGTCGTCCTGGAGCGCGCCTGCCACGATCTCCGAAGCCGAGGCCGAGCCGCCGTTGATCAGCACCACCACCGGCAGGCCCGGGACCAGGTCGCGGCCGGGCTGCGCGTCGTAGCGGCGGTTGTCCTGCGGCTGCCGCCCCTTGATCGAGACGATGCCGCCGGAATCGACGAATTCATTGGCGACCGCCACCGCCTGGTCGAGCAGCCCGCCCGGATTGTTGCGCAAATCGAGGACGATGCCCGCGAGCTTGTTGTCCGACTGCGTCCTCAGCGCTTTGACGGCTTCGGCGAGCGCGCCCGAGGAGCGCTCCGAGAAGGAGGTGACGCGGACATAGCCGATGGTGCCGCCGACCAGGCGGGACTTGACCGGATCGACCTTGATATCTGCGCGGATGAGCTTGACCTGGAAGGCATCGACGCCCTGGCGGCGCACCGTCAGAGTCACGTTCGTCCCGACCGGGCCGCGCAGGCGCTCGACCGCGTCGGACAGCGACATGTCCGCGACCGGCACGTCGTCGATCGCGAGGATCAGGTCGCCGGGCTTCATGCCGGCATGCGCCGCCGGCGTGTCGTCGATCGGCGAGACCACCTTGACGAGGCCATTCTCCATCGTGACCTGCATGCCCAGCCCGCCGAACTCGCCGCGGGTCTGGACCATCATCTCGCGGTATTCCTTGGCGTCCATGTAGCTCGAATGGGGATCGAGCGAGCTCAGCATGCCCTTGATCGCGCCCTCGACGAGTTGCTTGTCGGTGACCGGCTCGACGTAGTTGGCGCGGACCTCCTCGTAGACCTCGTTGAAGAGGCTGGTCGACACGGTCGATGATTTGTCGGGGGCGGCCTGCGTCATCGGTCCCGCCAGCGGCAGAAGCGCCAGGAGCACGGCCGAGGCGGCGAGCTTGGGAATACGCATTTTCACTTTCATTTCATCCGTGAGGGAGCGGGGCGGGCGGCGTCAGGGAGAGTCACGCGCCGACCGGATTATAGTCGTAATGGCCGATGCCCTGAACAACGGCGAATTTGCAGCGGCTGCCGTCCTTGCCGCCGACTCGGTGGGCACGCTTTGGCGGAACCGAGCACATCTGTCCGGGGCTGAGCTCGAAGCTCGCGCGCGGGGCCCGCGTCTCCAAAGTCACCGTTCCCTCGAGGCAGATGCAGGTGTCGGTAACCGTGCTGTGCCAGTGCCAAGGGACCTCTTGGCCGGGGGCGAGGGTCAGAATGATCATGCGCAGATCCGGCGTTTCCGCCAGGATTTCGTGCTTTTCGATGACATAGTTGGGCTCGCGCGGTGACGCCATGGCGGTCTATCTTCCTCGAGGCCTGTCGAGCTTATCCGCAGCGGCCGCCGGCGCAAAGCGTCGCTCACTCGGCTGCCGTTGCGGCATGGCTGGGGCTGCGGAACGCCGCGAGGAGAGCCGCTTCGCGCGCCTTCGCCGCGGCGATGGCGCGCTCCTTGATGTGGCCGAAGCCGCGGATCTGCTCGGGCAATTGGGCGATCGCGACGGCGAGCGCGTGATTCTCCGGCGTGAGCGCGGCGACCAGTTCGCGGATCATCGTGTCGTACTCGGCGATGAGGCGCCGTTCCATGCGCCGCTCGGCGCTGCGGCCGAAGAGGTCGAAGCGGGTGCCGCGCAAGCGCTTGAGCCGCGCCAGGATGCGGAAGACCGGCAGCATCCAGGAGCCGTAGCCGCGCTTTAAGAGATGCCCGGTCTCGGGATCGCGTACCGCCAAGAGCGGCGGAGCGAGGTGGAATTCGAGCCGGAAATCGCCCTCGAACTGGCGCTGCAGCGCCGCGCGGAACTTGCCGTCGGTGTAGAGCCGCGCGACCTCGTATTCGTCCTTGTAGGCCATCAGCTTAAAGAGGCCGCGCGCGACTGCCTCGGCGAGCTCCGCATGGCCCTTGACGCGCGCCTTCTCGGCCTCGGCGACCAGGGCGACCGCATCGCGGTAGCGCTGGGCATAGGCCGCGTCCTGATAATCCCGGAGATCGGCGGCGCGGCGCTCGATGAATGTGCCGAGGGTTTGCGGCTGCACCGGCTCCGGCGGCGCGGCGGCCTGCACCAACGCCTGAACGCGGCCGCGATCATGCGCGGCCAGGCGGCCCCAGGCGAAGGTGCGCTTGTTGGCTTCGATCGCGACGCCGTTCAGTTCGATGGCGCGCTCCATCGCCTCCAGGCTCAGCGGCAGCAAGCCCTTCTGGAAGGCATAGCCGAGCATGAAGAGATTGGTCGCAATCGAATCGCCCATCAGGCTCGTCGCCAGGCGCGTCGCATCGATGAAGGCGATGCCGCCGGCGCCGGTGGCGGCGGTGAGCGCGCGCTCCATCGTGCGCGCCTCGAAATCGATGTCGCCATTCATGACGAAGGCCGCGGTGGGCTGGAGATCGCTGTTGACGATCGCCTGCGTCACGCCGTGCTCGATGCAGCCGAGCGCGGTCGGGCTCGCCGCCACCACCATGTCGCAGCCGAGCACCAGATCGGCGCCGCCGGGCGCGATCCGCACCGCGTTCAAATCCTCCTGGCGCGGCGCCAGGCGGACATGGCTCAGGACTGCGCCGTTCTTTTGCGCCAGCCCGGTGAAATCGAGGACGGTGCAGCCCTTGCCCTCGATATGAGCGGCCATGCCCAAGAGCGCGCCGACGGTGATGACGCCGCTGCCGCCGATGCCGCCGACGAGGATGCCGTAGGGCGCGCCGAGCGCGCGCGGCGCGGGCAGCGGCAAGCCCGCGAGCGGGTCGCTGTCGGCATGGAGCGCCGGCCGCTCGACCCGCCGGAGCGCGCCGCCATGCACGGTGACGAAGCTCGGGCAGAAGCCCTTGAGGCAAGAATAATCCTTGTTGCAGCTCGATTGGTCGATGATGCGCTTGCGCCCCAACTCGGTCTCGAGCGGCTTCACCGCGACGCAGTTGGACTGGTCCGAGCAATCGCCGCAGCCCTCGCACACCGCCGCGTTGATGAAGACGCGCTTGGGCGGGTCGGGATAGAGGCCGCGCTTCCGGCGCCGGCGCTTTTCCGCCGCGCAGGTCTGGTCATAGACCAGCACGGTGAGGCCGGGGATCTCGCGGAGTTCGCGCTGGACGCGGTCGAGCTCGTCGCGATGGCGGATCTCGACATCGGCGGCAAAGCCGGCCTCGAGCGGATATTTGTCGGGCTCGTCGGTGACGACCACGACCTTCTTGGCGCCCTCGGCGGCGACTTGGCGGGTGATGTTGGCAACCGTCGGATGGCCGTCGACGGGCTGTCCACCGGTCATCGCCACGGCGTCGTTGTAGAGGATCTTGTAGGTGATGTTGACGCCGGCCGCCGCCGCCGCGCGGATGGCGAGCAGGCCGCTGTGCTGATAGGTGCCGTCGCCGAGATTCTGGAAGACGTGCCGCTCGCGCGTGAACGGCGCCTGGCCGATCCAGGCGGCGCCCTCGCCGCCCATATGGCTGAAGGTGGCGGTGTGACGCGACGGGACCCATTGCGCCATGAAGTGGCAGCCGATGCCGGCGAGCGCGCGGCTCCCCTCGGGCACGCGGGTCGAGGTATTGTGCGGACAGCCCGAGCAAAAATAGGGACTGCGCTGCGTCTTCGGCAGCGGCACGCCGAGCGGTTGGTCGAAGGATTCGAGCCGCGCCAGGCGCTGGCGCAACTGCGGCGTGTCCACCCCGAGGCGCGCGAGCCGCGCGACGACCGCGCGGGCGACCATGGTTGGCCCGATCTCGCCCGCGCTCGGTAGCAGCGGGGCGCCGCCTTCGTCGCACTTGCCGACGATCAAGGGCCGGCGCGCCGCATCGATGTTGAAGAGGATGCGGCAGAGCTGATCCTCGATGAAGCCGCGCTTCTCTTCGACGACCAGCAAATCCGCGAGACCTTCGGCGAAGCGCCGCGCGCCGTCGCTCTCGAGCGGCCAGCTCAAGCCGACCTTGTAGATCCGGATGCCCAGTTCCTTCGCCCGCTCATCATCGAGGCCGAGTTCCAGGAGCGCCTGCCGCACATCGAGATAGGCCTTGCCCGTCGTGATGATGCCGAGGCGCGCCCGTGGCGGATCGAGCACCAGGCGGTCGAGGCGGTTGGCGCGGGCGAAGGCGGCGACGGCCGCCATCTTCGGCCCGTGCAGCCGGCGCTCCTGCTCCAGTGGCGTGTCCGGCCAGCGGATGTTGAGGCCGCCCGGCGGCAGCTCGAAATCCTGCGGCAGCGCGATGTCGAGGGCATGCGGATCGACGCGGACCGAGGCCCAGCTCTCCACCGTCTCGGCGATCGCCTTGAGCCCGACCCAGCAGCCGGAGAAGCGCGACAGCGCGAAGCCGAAGAGGCCGAGATCGAGATACTCCTGCACCGTCGCGGGGTTGAGGACGGGCATCATGGCGGCGACGAAGTCCTGCTCGCTCTGATGCGGCAGGGTCGAGGATTGACAGCCGTGGTCGTCGCCGGCGACCGCCAGCACACCGCCCAACCGGCTACTGCCGGCGGAATTGCCGTGCTTGAAGACATCGATCGAGCGGTCGGCGCCCGGCCCCTTGCCGTACCAGATGGCGAAGACGCCGTCGACGGTGGCGCCCGGAAACAGCGTCACCTGCTGCGTGCCCCAGGCCGACGTGGCCGCGAGATCCTCGTTGATGCCGGGCTGGAAATGGATGTCGTGGCGCGGCAGCAGGTCGCGGGCCTGCCACAGCGCGTAGTCATAGCCGCCGAGCGGGGAGCCGCGGTAGCCCGAGATAAAGCCGCCGGTGTTGAGGCCCTGGGCGCGGTCGCGCTCGCGCTGCATGATCGGAAGCCGCACCAGCGCCTGCACCCCGGACAGGTAGATGCGCCCGCTTTCGAGAGTGTACTTGTCCTCGAGAGTGACCGAGGCAAGCTGCATCTTCGGCTCTCCGCCCCCTTAATGTTTAATTTAGAAACAAACGCCGGGGCTGACAATGGCGCTTCGGATCTTCGATTAAAACCTCGAAAGAATTCTTAAACAGACTCGGCGCGGTCGGGGGACTCGCGGGTGCCCGCGCCGGGCAAGCGCAGGGCGGAGTTGACGAGCGCCGCGGCTTGACCGAGTTTGTCGCGGGGTTGCACCGGGAGGGGGTGTGAGCGCAGTCGAAGAGCCCTTGACGAGCCGGCGGGACGATGCCGCGGCGCCGCTGCTCTCGGCGCTGGTCGTCGCGCGCAACGAGGCGGCGCAGCTCGCTCAGTGCCTGGCGCCGCTCGCCTTCGCCGATGAAGTCGTCGTCGTGCTCGACCGCTCGACCGACGGCTCGGCGGCGATCGCGCGCAGCTGCGGCGCGCGCATCCTCGAAGGCGAATGGGAGCGCGAGGGCGAGCGCCGCAACGCCGGCATCGCCGCCTGCCGCGGCGACTGGATCCTCGAGATCGACGCCGACGAGCGGGTGCCAAGCGCGCTCGCCGCCGAGATCCGCGCCGCGATCGCCGGCGCGGGCGACGGTTATTTTCTGGTGCCGCTCGCCAATCACATCGGCGGCAGGCTCGTGCGCTACGGTTGGGGCGCCTACAATGGCGCGGCGCGGAAGGCGTCGCTGTTCCGCAAGGGCGCGAAGGTGTGGGGCGAAGGGCGCGTCCATCCGAAGATCGCGCTGAGCGGGCCGGCGGGCGCCCTCAGCGAAGCGATCGACCATTACGTCGATCGCGACCTCTCCGACATGATCCAGCGGCTCAATCGTTATACCGATCTCGCGGCGCTCGATGCGTTGGAGCGCGGCGCCAGGCCGATTCTTTGGCCCGCGCTGCGGCGGGTGTTCAGCCGCGGCTGGAAATCCTTTGTCGCGCGGCGCGGCTACCGCGAGGGGGCCTGGGGCTTGGCTTTGGCAATGTTCTCCGCGCTCTATCCGCTGCTCATTTATCTCAAAGTCGCAACCCACGACCAACGCGCGCGATGAGCCTGGTCCGCCGCCATGACGGCGCGGCTCAAGCGCCGAAGCGGCCCAAGCGCAGCGCGGTCTGGCCGCGCGCCAGGCGGCGCGACGGCATGATGAGCACGCAATCGTCGTAGGGCGTGCGGATGTCGCGGCTGCCGTCGCGGGCGATCACCGTGCCGGCCTTGGCGATCACCTCGAGACCCTGGTAATCGCCGGCGAAGCGGAAATCGTCTGACTCGATCGTCACGGCGGTGGTCACGGCGATCAGACGCTGCGGCGGCGCCGGTTCAGCCAGGCGGCGCCGCGCCTCCTCGTCCTCGAGCACGCAAGCGGCGGCGAGGAAGCGGTAGGTCGTGTCCAGCGCCACCGCCGGCGCGCGCTCTTCCCAATGTTGGCCGCATTCGACGAGAAGCGCGAGCTGCGGCGCCGCCGGATCGCCGAGAGCGCGGTAATCGCGCAGCCGGCCGCCGGCGGCATGGCCGGCGTCGCGGACGATGATCTCGGGCACGCCGACGCGGCGGGCGAAGGCGACGGTCTTGGCGGTGAGGCCGGTGAGCAAAAGCGGCGCCGTCGCATATTGCATCGAGTGGATGTCCAAGAGCCGATCGGCGCTCTCGAAGACCGGGCGCAGCAGGCGGGCGCGCGCCAGCTCGACGCTGTGCCGCGGCCCGTCGAGCGTGGCGGCGTCCCACAGCCGGTTGAAATCCTCATCGACATAGCGCGAGGCATTGGGCGCCGCCGGGTCGAAGCGCAGATAGGCCGCGACATCGGCGAAGCTGAGCGTGAGCCTGCCGCGCGCCGGCCGCAGGCCCGAGCGGAAAAGATGATCGAGCGCGATGGCGCCGCAGATCTCGTTGCCGTGCGTGAGCGCGTTGACCACGACATGCGGCCCGGCTCGGCCGCTGTCGAATGTGGTGACGTAGTCGATGCCGATATTGCCGGCGCGATAGGGCGCGATGTCCGGCGGCGCGATCTCGACGCGGGCGGCGACGGGCATCGCAGCCGTCTCTCAAACTCGCCCGTCGACCAGCCGAGCCAAGAGACCGCGGAGAAAGCCGTCGCATTGCCGCACTTGGTCGAGCGCGATGAACTCGTTGGGCCGGTGTGCCTGCTCGATCGAGCCGGGACCGCAGACGACGGTGGGAATGCCGGCTTGCTGGTAGAGCCCGCCCTCGGTGCCGAAGCTGACCTTGCCGACCGCATTGGCGCCGGTGAGGGATTGCGCGAGCCGTACAATCGTATCCTCGGGCGAGGCCGCGAGCGCGGGGATCTCGTTCGTCTCCTCGAAGGCGATGCCGGTCGCGGCGCTCACCCGTTGCATCTCCGGCAGCAGCGTCGCGGCATGGCGGCGGATCTCCGCGACGAGGGCGTCCGGGTCGTCGCCCGGGAGGTTGCGGATCTCGAAATCGAAGCGGCAGTCGCGCGGCACGATGTTGAGTGCGGTCCCGCCCGCGATGATGCCGGTCTGGATCGTCGTATAGGGCGGCATGAAGCTCGGATCGAACGGCCCCTCGTGGCGCCTGCGCCGGGCGAGCCCGCCGATGTACGCGACGATCTCGGCCGCGGCCTCGATGGCGTTGACGCCGACATGGGACAGGGCCGAGTGACTCTCGCGGCCGTGGACGTCGCAGCGCAGGCTCTTCTTGCCCTTGTGCGCGATCACCGGCTGCATCGAGGTGGGCTCGCCGATGATGCAGAACCGCGGCCGCACGGCCCGCCGCGCGAGCGCCGCGATCAGCGGCCGGACGCCGAGGCAGCCGACTTCCTCGTCATAGGTCACGGCAATGTGGACCGGAATCCGCAAGCGGCCGGCGCAGAATTCCGGCACCGCCGCCAGCGCCGCCGCGATGAAGCTCTTCATGTCGGCGGTGCCGCGCCCGTAAAGCTTGCCGTCGCTCTCGCGGACGACGAAGGGATCGCCATCCCAATCCTGGCCGTCCACCGGAACCACGTCGCTGTGGCCGGACAGCATCACGCCGCCGCGGTCGGGTGGACCGATCGTGGCGAAGAGATTGGCCTTGCGGCTATCGGAATCGTGGACGAGCTCGCTCTTGACGCCGAAGCCGTCGAGATAATCGCGCACGAACTCGATGAGGCCGAGATTCGATTCCCGGCTCGTAGTGTCGAAGGCGACGAGCCGCCCGATCATCTCGACGCTGGAAATCGCCTTTGCCACTCGCGCCTCGCTCTCTGGCGGACATTAAAGGTCCGATCCGCCGGCGGGGCAAGCGGCGGCCTCAGGTGAGGAATTGCTCCTTCAGGACCCGCTCCTCGAGGTTGTGCTCGGGATCGAAGAGCAAAGTGAGCTCGACATCGTAGCTTTCCGACACGGTAACCGAGACCACGTCGCGCACCTCGGTGAAGTCGGCGACCGCGCTGACCGGCCGCTTGTCGCTCTCGAGCGTGTCGAACTTGACACTCGCGGTATGCGGCAGCAGTGCGCCGCGCCAGCGCCGCGGGCGAAAGGCGCTGATCGGCGTGAGCGCGAGGACGTCCGCGCCCACGGGGATGATTGGGCCGTGCGCCGAGAGATTGTAGGCGGTGCTGCCGACCGGCGTCGCGACCAGTACGCCATCCGCCATCAACTCCTCGAGCTGCACGACATCGTCGACGCTGATCCGAAGCTTCGCGGTCTGGCGGCTCTGGCGCAGCAGCGACACCTCGTTGATGGCCAGCGCATGGTGCTCGACGCCGTCGCGGTCGCGGACGGTCATCGCCAGCGGGTGGATGCGCACCGGCTTCGCCGCGGCGACGCGCTCGGGCAGGCTGTCGGGCGCATAGGCGTTCATGAGAAAACCGACGCTGCCGCGATGCATGCCGTAGAACGGCACGCCGCGATCGAGGAAGCGGTGGAGCGTCTCCAGCATGAAGCCGTCGCCGCCCAGCGCGATGATGATTTGGGCCTGCTCGGGCGGCACCACCGCATAGCGCTGACGCAGCTCGGCGAGCGCCTCTTGCGCGGCAGGCGCCTCACTGGCGAGGACGGCGATGGTGCGCAACTCGGCCGCCCGCTTCGGCCGCGATGGAGCGGCGACAGCGCTCACCCGCCGGTGACGCTCATATGCCGCTTGACGGCCGGGCGGCTGTGGCGGCGGTCGATGATGAAGTCGTGACCCTTGGGCTTGCGCGTTATCGCCTCGCGGATCGCCGCCTCGACGGGCGCGTCGCTTTCGGCGGAACGCAGCGGCGCGCGCAGATCGGCGGCGTCGTCCTGGCCCAGGCACATATAAAGCGTGCCGGTGCAGGTGAGCCGCACCCGGTTGCAGCTCTCGCAGAAATTATGGGTGAGGGGGGTGATGAAGCCGAGCCGCTGCCCGGTCTCGCGCACGGTGAAATAGCGCGCCGGCCCGCCGGTGCGATAATCGGTCTCGTCGAGCTGCCAGCTGCGGCTGAGCCGCGCCCGCGCCAGCGACAAAGGCAGGTACTGCTCGAGCCGGGTCGCATCGCCGATGTCGCCCATCGGCATGACCTCGATCAGCACGAGATCGAAGCCCTCCTCGCCGCACCAGGCGATGAGCCGGTCGAACTCGTCGTCGTTGACGCCCTTCAAGGCGACCGTGTTGATCTTGACGGCAAGGCCGGCCGCCTTTGCGGCCTTGAGTCCCGCAAACACGGTGTCGAGCTTGCCCCAGCGCGTGATGGCCGTGAATTTCGCGGGGTCGAGCGTATCCACTGACACGTTGAGCCGCCGGACGCCGGCCGATTTGAGCTCCTCGGCATAGCGGGCGAGCTGGCTGCCGTTGGTCGTCAAGGTCAGCTCGTCGAGCGCGTCGTCGCCGAGATGGCGGCCGAGGGCGCGGAACAGGCTCATGATGTTGCGGCGCACCAAAGGCTCGCCGCCGGTAAGGCGGAGCTTGCGCACGCCCAGCCGGATGAAGGCGCCGCACAGCCGGTCGAGCTCCTCGAGCGTCAGCACCTCGGCCTTGGGCAGGAAGGTCATGTCCTCGGCCATGCAATAGACGCAGCGGAAGTCGCAGCGGTCGGTGACGGAGACGCGGAGATAGCTGATTGGCCGGCCGAAGGGGTCGATCATGCCCTTAACATAGTGCGCCCAGGGAAAAAGTCTCGCCCCGATTTTTTCCTGCCCTTGCACCGCCGCTCGGGCCGGCCCATCCTTGCGACCATGAAGGAATTCGCCGTCGCGCCCGACCCCGACGACCCACGGCTGACGCGCAAGGTGCCGGGAGTCGACCACCTTGGCCGCAAGGTGGAGACCACTGTCGTCGTCGAGCGGCCGTTGACGGTGTTCCTCAACGGCCAGGAGATCGTCACCATGATGACGGTCGGCGACCATCCCGACTATCTCGCGGTCGGCTATCTGCTCAACCAGAACATGCTGCGCGCCGACGACACGATCACCGGCATCGACTATGACGAGGAGCTCGAGACCGTGGTGGTGCGCACCGAGCGGCGCACCGATTACGAGCGCAAGCTGCGCAAGAAGACGCTGACCTCGGGCTGCGCGCAGGGCACGGTGTTCGGCGACCTCATGGAGAAGTTCGCGGACATCCGGCTGCCGGCGGACGCCGTGCTCAAGACCTCCTGGCTCTATGCCTTGACGCGCAAGATCAACACGGTGCCGAGCCTCTATCTTGCGGCGGGGGCGATTCACGGCTGCGTTTTGTGCGAGGCGGACCGGCCATTGGTTTATATGGAGGATGTCGGCCGCCACAACGCCATCGACAAGATCGCCGGCTACATGCACCGCGAGGGCATCGGTCCCGAAGGGAAGATCTTTTACACCACCGGCCGCCTCACCTCGGAGATGGTGATCAAGACGGTGCAGATGCGCATTCCCATTCTGATCTCGCGCTCGGGCTTCACCGCCTGGGGAGTGCAGCTGGCGCGGCAGGCCGGGCTCACGCTCATCGGACGCGCCAAGGGCAGGCGCTTCATCGCGCTGTCGGGCGAGGGCCGCATCGTCTTCGACAGCGATCCCGAAACCGTGAGGGAGGAGAGCGCGCGGCTCCAGCGCAAGGCGAGCCTGGCGGAGGACATGGCTTGACCATTGCCGGCGTGCTTCTAGCCGGCGGGCTCGCGCGCCGGATGGGTGGCGGCGACAAGGGAATGCGGCTTTTGGGCGGCCGTCCCATCCTCGACTGGGTGATCGAGCGGGCAAGGCCGCAAGTCGCCGCGCTCGCCCTCAACGCCAATGGCGATCCCTCGCGCTTTGCCGCCTGGCACCTGCCGTTGATCGCCGACGGCGTCCCCGGCTTCGCCGGCCCGCTCGCCGGCGTGCTCGCCGCGCTCGATTGGGTAGCCGCGGCGATGGAAAGCGCGACCCACGTCGCCAGTTTCGCCACCGACGCGCCCTTCCTGCCGCGCGATCTTGTCGCCGGCTTGGCGGCGGCGGTCGCGGACGGTGGTTACGACCTCGCCTGCGCGGCATCGGAGGGGCGAAACCATCCCGTCTTCGGGCTGTGGCCGGTGGCGTTGCGCCACGATCTGCGCCGGGCGCTCGCCGAAGAGGGGCTGCGCAAGGTCGAGCTGTGGGCGGCGCGCTATCGCCTCGCGGTCGTTGCGTTTCCGGCGGCGCCGGTCGACCCCTTCTTCAACGTGAACGAGCCGGCGGACCTCGCCGCGGCCGAGCGTCTCCTGGCGGCGCTGCCGGCCTGAGCTCGCGCGCGGCTTCGCTCTTTGGTTGTCTCGCTCCCGCCCAGCGGGCCATTATAGGCGCCACCGCCCTTGGGGACCCCGCATGAACCTTGACATCGATATGCGCGTGCTCGAACTGCTTTGCGCGCGGCTCTGCCACGAACTCGTCGGTCCCGTCGCGGCCATAAACAATGGCGTCGAGCTGCTTGGCGAGGACGACCCGGATTTCGTCAGCGACGCCGTCAAGCTGCTCGGCCAAAGCGCCCGCAAGGCCGGGCAGCGCCTGCAGTTCTATCGCTTCGCCTATGGCAGTGCCGCGAGCAGCGGATCGAAGAGCGCCATCATCGATCCCCGCGCCCTGGCGGCGGGACTGCTCGAGGACGGCAAGGTGCGATGCGATTGGCCGGCCGAGAGTGTCGAGGGGCTGGCGAGCGAGTGGCAGAAGCTCGCCTGCAACATGCTCGTGCTGGCCGCGGACGCCTTGCCGCGCGGCGGCAGCGTGCTCGTCAAGCAGCGCCCCGCCGGCTCGCCACGCATCACGGTGACGGCCGAGGGCACGATCAATTTCCCGGAGGAACAGCGCGCGGCGCTCGGCGCCGGCGCCGCCATCGACGCGCTCACCTCGCGCACCGTCCACGCCTATTTCACCGCGCGGCTGGCCCTACGCCTCGGCGCGCCGCTGACGCTCGCGGTCGAGCCGCAGATCCTGGTGCTCGCGGCGCCGGGCGCCTGAAACGACAACGGCGGCACCCCCCGGTGCCGCCGTTGTCGCGCGCGGAGTGAAGCGAGCGATTAGGCCTTGGCGACTTTGCTTTGAGCGCTGCCGGCATCGGCCGGGGGATCGCGCAGCACATAGCCGCGGCCCCAGACGGTCTCGATGTAATTGTCGCCGCCGGTGGCGACGGACAGCTTCTTGCGCAGCTTGCAGACGAAGACGTCGATGATCTTGAGCTCGGGCTCGTCCATGCCGCCATAGAGATGGTTGAGGAACATCTCCTTGGTGAGCGTCGTGCCCTTCCTCAGGCTCAACAGCTCGAGGATGCCGTACTCTTTGCCGGTCAGATGCAGCGGCTGATTCTCGACTTCGACCGTGCGGCTGTCGAGATTGACGGTGAGCTTGCCGGTGCGGATCACCGATTCGGAATGGCCCTTGGCGCGGCGGACGATCGCCTGGATGCGCGCGATCAGTTCGCGCCGGTCGAAGGGCTTGGTCAGGAAATCGTCGGCGCCGAAGCCGAGGCCCTTGATCTTGTTGTCGAGCTCGCCGAGGCCGGAAAGGATCAGGATGGGCGTGCGCACGCGCGCCGCGCGCAAGCGGCGGAGCACCTCGTAACCATCAATGTCCGGCAACATCAGATCGAGAATGATGATGTCGTAGTCGTAAAGCTTGCCGATTTCGAGACCGTCTTCGCCGAGATCGGTGGTGTCGCAGATGAACCCTTCGGCCCGCAACATCATCTCGATACTGGCGGCGGTCGCTGAATCGTCTTCGACCAAAAGTACGCGCATCACTAACCTCCGCGCATCAAGAAGCAGGGATGACCATAATCGCTTTTAATCATCCTTACCAATCGGAGTTAAAAGCCGGTTAATTCCGCGAGCACCAATCTTTTTTTTTACGGATGGGGTGCCGGGGCATGCGGCGAAGGCTTGCGAGGCGGGCCTTTTTCCACCCTCGCTTCATTGTCAATTTGCTCGATTTAACCGGCGTTTAAGCGGAGGGGCGGATCATCTTCGAGGGCGCCGTCGTGCCCATTCCGATGTCGTGGAGGCTCACCGTTGCTCCTCCCTGTCTTCGCTTCAAATCGCCCGCACATCCCGCGTTATGCCGGTCTCCAGAAGCGCGCAGCGCGGGTTTCGCGGCGCGGCGGCACGGCGGGACTCGCGGCATGAGCGCGCTCGACGCTCTCGTTCGCCTCCAGCGCTGGCAACTCGACGAGCGGCGCCGCGAGCTCGGCGATCTCGATCAGCTCGCGCACAAGCTGCGCCAGGAGGCCGAGCGGCTCGACCTCGACCGCAACGGCCACGCCGTCGAGCGCGGGCAGCGGATCGCGCAGTCGCTGGCCGCGATCGAGCAGCAGATCGCTCTGGCGCGCGAGGCGCTGGGCGGGGCCTATCAGGAACTCAAGCGCTCGGAGATGGCGGCTGCCAGCCGCATCCTCCAGCAACGCCGCGCCGCGCCGCGGCAGCAACAGCGTGCGGGCGACGAGACCTCGCCACCAACCTACCAGCGCCGGCGCCGGCAACGCTGATGCCGCGCGCGTCCGGACGCTGCGGGCGCGCGCGGCAAATCGTGGTCCAGGGGATTAAGAGCGATTGCTTCGGGTCGATCGCGTCGTCTTCGAGCGCACGGCCAACGCCCCGCCCGACGCCAACGAGCGGATCTGCCCGCCAGTGACGTCTCGATGCCTGCTCCTAATCAGGTCGCAGGAGCGCTCTAGCCCTCATACTTGAACGAGACCTGGAGTCGCGTCCGGAAGGCGACAACCTTTCCCTTGTCGACCCGAACGTCCATTTTGGTGACCTCGGCGATTCTGAGGTCGCGGATCGACTTTGCCGCCGTTTCGACGGCGTGCTTGGCGGCGTCCTCCCACGAGTTCTTGCTGGTGCCGACGACATCAATCACGCGATATACGCCCTCGCCGCCGTCTTTCTTCGCCATAGCGTCTGCTCCCTCAGGTTCATTCGACATTCCCCGGATGACGGGGAATTCCCTGGGAGGATGTCCCAATTCGGCCTCACGGACAAGCCGATCCGAAGACGCTGACCGCATGGGCTGGGATGAAACCGACGCGCGGGTAAAGCTCGCCGGGCCGCGGCGCGTGCGGCTATTGCGCGTAATCCGGGGAAGGCTGGCTAAGGCGGAAAGGCTGAGATCGCCGCGACAGGCGGCGCGCTTCAGGCTTCAGCGGACCCGCCCGATGCTGCGGTAATCCTGCAGCCGGGTGACGCGCAGCCCGGGCAATCCGTGGCTGTCGACCAGACGCTGCCAGGAGAGAAACTCCTCCACGGAGAGCGTATAGCGCCGGCACGCGTCCTCCAGGCTGATAACTCCCGCGCGCACCGCGGCAACGACTTCGGCCTTGCGACGGATCACCCAGCGCTTCGTGTCGGGCGGCGGCAGGTTCTCGATCGAAACGACGCTGCCGACGTCCACCAGCCAATTGTTCTCGTTGGAGCGAATGGGGTTGTGACTCGAGTTGCTCACGGCAGGAAATACCTTGCTCTGGATTGGGTCTTTGTACGCGCCGCGCTTTAAAAAAGCCCTAAGTGCCAGAATTGCCGTTGTCGGCAACTTGACTAAAATTGAAGACAATCCAGTTGCCGCGGATCGCGAGACTTGAAGTTCTCTTTGACGTCTTGGCTTAAGCGGATGCAAAGCATTCCCGGCTATTACCAGGACATGCTTGCGGCCGTGGAGCACTAGACGAGGATGCCGCTCACTCTTAACTTGAAGCCGCGCGAGCGCTTCATCGTGAACGGCGTCGTGATCGAGAATTCGGGGTCGGGCGCCAGAATTCTCATCCACACCGCCGCGGTCTTGCTGCGCGAGAAAGACATCATTCGAGCCGAGGAGGCCTCGACGCCGGCCCGGCGCATCTACTTCGCGCTGCAGTCGCATTATCTCGACCCCGCCAAGCCCCAAGGCTTGCCGCCGGCGATCGACCAAATGCTCGCCGCCTTCCAGGCTGCGGCGCCGGATGCCGCGGACATCATCGGCCAGATTCGGGAGCTTGCCGCCGAGGGCCGGCTCTACCAGGCATTGAAGGCAACGCGGCAGCTCATCGCCGGCGAGCAGGCGCGGGCGACCGAGGCCGCCGGCCAAACCTCTTCCGCCGCCGCAGGCTGAGCGCGGCGGCGGCCGGTTCTCGGCTGCTTACAAAATAATTAACGATTTCAAACCGCTGTGGGCTACTACACAGAGGTGCGATGAGCTTGCAGAGGGCGGGCGCGATTCATATAATCGCGCTCCTTTTTTTGAGTCTTGGGGTATTGGGAGTGGGTTTATGCGGCCGACGCTTGCGCCAGACTATCGACCGTCGGAACACGAAGATTTCATGAGTCCGAAGCAGCTCGAATATTTCCGCCAGAAGCTGTTGCGCTGGCGCACCGAGCTCTTGGCGGAGTCCTCCGAGACCCTGCTGCATCTCAAAGAGGAGAGTCTTGCCAAGCCGGACATCACGGATCGCGCCTCGCTCGAGACCGACCGCGCGATCGAGCTCAGGACCCGCGACCGCGAACGCAAGCTCATCTCCAAGATCGACGCCGCGCTCATGCGCATCGAGGACGGCAGCTACGGCTATTGCGAGGAGACCGACGAGCCCATCGGCCTGCGCCGGCTCGAAGCCCGCCCGATTGCGACCTTGAGCCTCGAGGCGCAGGAGCGCCACGAGCGCATGGAGCGCACCCACCGCGACGACTGAGCCGCACGGTTCAATCCGCCGGCGCGGCCGCGTAAAACGCCTGCGCGTCGTCGTGCAAGCGCTGGCGCGAACTGGCGCGCAGATACATCATATGGCCGCCGTCATAGAGCTTGAGCGCGACGCGCCCGCGCTCCGCCGCCGGCAGATGATCGGCGACATAGCGGCTCATCATGTAGGGCGTCAGCAGATCCGTCATGCCGTGCGCGATCATTACCTTGAGCCGCGGCTGCAGCGCCAGGGCGCGGGCGAGCGCGTCGCTGGCGCCGAGCGTGCCGCGCGATCCGCCGCCGCGGCCGCTGCTCCAATCCCAGCGACGCGAGACCTCGCCATTGAGCAGCTTGAAGGGCAGGTCGGTCTTGAAGCCCAGCTCGTCGCGCGCATAAGCGACGAAGCCGCGGGTGAAGGGCGCGACCGAGGCATCGAGCACGGGATCGTCATGCGCCTCGCCGTTCCATGGGTTGGGATCGGTGCTGCCGACCGTGGCATCGTACGGGCTGATGATCTCGCCCGCGCCTCGCCGCGCGTCCCTGACATAGCCGCCCAAGGGTATGCGGCCCTGCCAGCGCGCGATGGCCGCCTCGTCGAGGCCGGTGAGAGCGGCCAAACGCGCATAGAGCTGCTGCGCCGCCGGGCCGTCCGGCGGGCCGGCGGCGAGCGCCGTGAGGTAGTCGGTGAGGGCGAAATGCTCCGCTCCCGCCAGCGCATCCGCCGTCAGCTTGCCCTGCGCCGCCAGCGCCGCCGCCGCGTAGGACGGCAGCCGCAAGGCCCAGGACAAGACATCGACGCGGTCGCCGCTCATCAGCCGGAACTCGAGCGCCGGCGAGATCAGCACCACGCCGGCCGGCGCCACGCCGGGATCGCGGCCGAGCGCATCGGCAAGACGCGCCGCGCGGAAGCCGCCATAGCTTTCGCCGACGAGATAGACCGGCGCGGCGAGGCGGCCGGCGCGGGTCAAGTGCAGCCGGATGATCTCGGCGAGCGAATCGAGATCCTGACGCACGCCCCAGAACTGCTTGGCGGCGGCATCTTCTCCGCCCGCCGCCGCGCTGTAGCCGGTGCCGACGGGATCGATGAAGACGAGATCGGTGAAAGGAAGCCAGGTGGCGGCGTTGTCGATGATCCGCTCCGATTGCGGCGGACGGCCGTCGGGATCGAGCGCGAGCACGCGCGGCCCGAGCGCGCCGATGTCGAGATAGGCCGCCGACGCGCCCGGGCCGCCGTTGAAGACATAGGTGGTCGGGCGATGCGCCGCGTCCTCGACGCCGTCGCGGGTGAAGGAGACATAGAAGATTTCGGCCGTGTCCTGGCCGTGCTCGTCCTTGAGCGGCAGCGAGCCCGCGGTCGCGGTATAGGCGAGCTTCCTTCCGTCGAGGGTGATGTCGTGATGCGTCACCGAATCGGCGGGGAGGGGCGGCGCATGCGCGGCGGCGGGCGCGGTGCGCGACGGCGCGTCCTCGGCAAGGGCGGGCGCCGCCGTCAGCGACAGCGCCAAGAGAACGCTCGCGAGAGCCTGAATTAACGACGTGTAAAAGCCGCGCATGCAAACTCCGGTTTCGCTGTGCAAGAGTAGCGGACGGCGCCGGCGCCGCCTATTGCCAAGCGCCAGAGCGGGCGCCGCTATGGTAAACTGCTGACCGGATGGGCATGCCTTACGACCACGACCGGAACGGCGACACCGCGACCGTGAGCGCGGCCATTGCGGCATTGCCCGCGGGAAAGCTGCCCAACCGGATGCGCAGCCTCGGCGTCTTGTCCGCCGGCCTCGCCGCGGCGGCGTTTCTTTGCACCGGACTGCTCTTGATCGACGCCGTCGCCGGCTTGGCGGGGCGCACGGACGGCGCGGTTCTGGCGGCGATGGCACTGATCTCCGGCATCGCCGCCTTGGCGGCGCGCCGCATGCATGCGGCGCTCGCGGGCAAGCTCAGGCGTGTCGGCGAGGTCTTGGAGTCGTCGGAGCAGGGTCATTTGGTCATCGCCCCCGACGGTTCGGCGGCGCATGCGAACCGGATCTTCCACCGTTTCTTTCCCGCCTTGGACGGGCCGCCGCTGGCGGCGATCGGGCGGCGGCTCGCGCTCGTCGACGGCGGCGATGCGGAGTTCGCGCGGCTCGCCCGCGAGGCGGATGAGCGCGGCTTCGCCAGCGGCCGCCTCGCCACGGCGCGGCCGGATGGCGGTGTGCAGTGGTTCGGCGTCTCGGCGCACCAGCTCGCCGGCCGGCCCGGCTACAGTTTGTGGAGCTTCGAGGACATCACCGGGCGCCATGTGCTGGAGCATGCCGACCGCGAGGAGCAGCGCCGCTTCGCCGATTTCCTCGAGCATGCGCCCCTGGGCTTCTATTCCGTCGATGGCGGGGGCCGCTTTCTCTACGTCAACGAGACCATGGCGGAGTGGCTCGGCGCCAAGGCCGACAGCCTGGTCGAGAGCGGCGCGCGGCTTGCCGATTTCCTGACCCGCCCGCTGCCGCAGATCGTGCCGCCTTATGCGCCCTTCGACGGCGAGAGCGGCGAAGAGCGCGGCACGATGACCCTGAAGAGCCGGCAGGGCCGCATCATCAAGGCGCTGGTGATGCAGAGCGTGGTGCGCAGCGGCGAGCAAATCCGCACGCGCTCGGTGCTGCGCGATCTCGCGGTCGAGGGCGAGGGGCAAGAGGCCGTGCGCCTGTCGCGCCAGCGCTTCTTCGCCGATGCGCCGGTCGGCATCGCCCTTCTCGACCGCGACGGCCGCATCCTCGAGGCCAACCGGGCGCTGGGCGAGCTCTTCGGCGGCGCGCCCGAAAATTTGACCGGCAAGCCGCTCGCGAGCCTGCTCGATGCGGAAGAGGGCGCGCAGGTGACGGCGAAGCTCGCTGCGGTGGCGGGAGGCGCGGCGGTTGCGCCCATGGAGCTGCGCATGCCCGGCGCGCGCGGCAAGCAGGCCTCGGTCTTCATGAGCCGATTGGGCGCGGGCGAGGGCGGCGAGGGCGGCATCCTGCTGCACTTCATCGACATCACCGAGCAGAAGAGCCTGCAGGCGCAATTCGCGCAGTCGCAGAAGATGCAGGCGGTGGGCCAGCTCGCCGGCGGCGTGGCGCACGACTTCAACAATCTGCTCACCGCCATCATCGGCTTCTGCGATCTCTTGCTGCTGCGCTTTCCCGCCGGCGATCCGTCCTTCGCCGACATCAAGCAGATCGAGCAGAACGCCAAGCGCGCCGCCAATCTGGTGCGCCAGCTCCTGGCCTTCTCGCGCCAGCAGACCTTGCAGCCGCGCGTGCTCAACATCACCGACGTGCTGGCGGAGCTGTCGCATCTGCTGCGCCGGCTGATCGGCGAGAACATCGAGCTGCAGGTCATCCACGCGCGCGATCTCGGCCTGGTGAAGGTCGATCAGGGCCAGCTCGACCAGGTCATCATCAATTTGGCGGTCAATGCGCGCGACGCCATGCCGCAAGGCGGCACGCTGGTCATTCGCACGGCCAATGTGACGCCGGAAATGCCCATCCGCGCCGGCCAGGAAGTCATGCCGCCCGGCAATTACGTCGAGATCGACGTCGCCGACACCGGCATCGGCATCCCCAAGGCCAATCTGGAGCGCATCTTCGAGCCGTTCTTCTCGACGAAGGAGGCGGGCTCGGGCACCGGCCTCGGCCTCTCGACGGTCTATGGCATCGTCAAGCAAACCGGCGGCTTCATCTTCGTCGACAGCGCGCCGGGCAAGGGCGCCAATTTCTCGATCTTCCTGCCGCGGCACCAGGGCGCGGCGGCGGAGGCAGCCGCAGCGGTCAAGGCCGAGGCAGCCGAAGCGCGCGAGCCGCGCGACCTGACCGGCGCCGGCACGGTGCTCTTGGTCGAGGACGAGGACCCGGTTCGGCTCTTCAGCGCCCGCGCGCTCAGGAACAAGGGCTATCGCGTCATCGAGGCGAAGAGCGGCGAGTCGGCGCTCGAGGTGATCAAGGGCGATGCCGAGAAGATCGACCTCTTGGTCACCGACGTGGTGATGCCGCATATGGACGGCCCGACCCTGGCCAAGGAAGTGCGCGAGCTGCATCCCGAGATGAAAGTGATCTTCATCTCCGGCTACGCCGAGGACGCCTTCCGCAAGCGGTTAGGCGACGAGAGCGACATCCACTTTTTGCCGAAGCCGTTCAGCCTCAAGCAGCTCGCGGGGAAGGTGAAGGAAGTGATGGTGGGGTAGGGTAGGGGGCGTAATTGAACGGAGAGCCGCGAGCGCAACGCAAGCACGAGGGTGATTATTGGCGCGAGTCTCTAACGCCGTAAAATCTTCGGAGCCAGATCTCTTCGTGCATTTGCTTCGCTCGGAACTCGAGATCGTTCTGTCGCTCACGTAGCTCACGCTGTCGCCGCAATTCAGCCGTATGGGCCTCCTGCGCCTCGATCGCTCGTATCTGGAGGTTGGCTTCGGCGGAACTTGTCTGTTCTAGAAGCTCTCGATAAAGCCAGTAGGGAGCCAAAAGGAATCTTAATCCCACGATTATACCGAGCACCGCAGTAGCCACCTGCCAGCCCGAGAGATCAACGGTCACCTCAACCGCTGGAAACAGATACTTAATCGTCCCAGCAGCGACGAGAAGAACGAAAATGATCCCTTGCGCTATGTCCAGTGAGTGGGTGGCGGCGACCCGAATCACCGTTCCGCAATATCGCAGGAAGCCCATGGAAACGGTATATTCTGACCCGCATCTCCTTGTCATATGCGGAATAATCGCCTGTTCGATCAAATTTTTCAGAAGGAACAAAACAAGCACTTGCATTCCGGAACAAACCATGTACACTCCCCCGCATTGCAAGCCTTCGGCCCCTATGGAATAAGGAGAGCGGGGTATGTCGCAGCCATCTCATACCGCTTTGCGCCTGGTGGACAAGGAAACCGTGGACCGGCAAAAGGCTCTGGACGCCGCGCTGGGGCAGATCGAGCGGGCCTTCGGCAAGGGCTCGATCATGAAGCTGGGCTCGCGCGAGGCCGCGACCGACAGCGAGGTCATCTCCACGGGCTCCTTGGGCCTCGACATCGCCTTGGGCATCGGCGGGCTGCCCAGGGGCCGCGTCGTCGAGATCTACGGGCCGGAAAGCTCGGGCAAGACCACGCTCGCCCTCCACGTCATCGCCGAGGCGCAAAAGGGCGGCGGCACCTGCGCCTTCATCGATGCCGAGCACGCGCTCGACCCGGCCTATGCAAAGAAGCTCGGCGTCAATATCGACGAACTCTTGATCTCGCAGCCCGATGCCGGCGAGCAGGCGCTCGAGATCGCCGACACCCTGGTGCGCTCTGGCGCGGTCGATGTCCTGGTCATCGATTCGGTGGCGGCGTTGGTGCCGCGCGCCGAGCTCGAGGGCGAGATGGGCGACAACCACATGGGCCTCCATGCGCGGCTCATGAGCCAGGCGCTGCGGAAGCTCACGGGGTCGATTTCCAAATCGCGCTGCATGGTGATCTTCATCAACCAGATCCGCATGAAGATCGGCGTCATGTTCGGCAATCCCGAGACCACCACCGGCGGCCACGCGCTCAAATTCTACGCCTCGGTCCGGCTCGACATCCGCCGCATCGGCGCGATCAAGGAGCGCGAGCAGACCATCGGCAACCAGACCCGGGTCAAGGTGGTCAAGAACAAGATGGCGCCGCCGTTCAAGGTGGTCGAGTTCGACATCATGTACGGCGAAGGCATCTCCAAGCGCGGCGAGCTGCTCGATCTCGGCATGCAGGCAGGGGTGGTCGAGAAATCCGGCTCGTGGTTCTCCTATGACGGCCAGCGCATCGGCCAGGGCCGCGAGAACGCCAAGCAGTATCTGAAGGAGCATCCCGAAACGGCCGCCGTTATCGAACAGGCGATCCGCGCCAATGCCGGTCTGGTCGCCGACGCCATGATGGTGACCGCGCCCGGCGAGGGCGAGGCCGAGGCCGACGCCAAGGACGAGAAGGAATTGGGATAGGGAACCGCCCGTCGCTCCTCCCGCGACGGACAATCCCGCCACCGGCGCCGTGCCCCCCACGGCGCCGGTTCTGTTTGGGGGACAGGAGGACCACGAAACCTGAAATCTGCGAAACGAACCCAATCCGGCGCCGGGCGGGCGGGGACGATTCGACGTTCCGCGCCCGAAACTTTACAAGCGGTGCCGTGCCCGGCTTAATGCCTTGGTTTCCGGCGGGGGAAGGGCCATTTTAGCTTCATGCTGACCAACGACGTTCGCGCCGCATTCCTCGATTATTTCAAGCGCGAAGGGCACGAGGTGGTGCCGTCCTCGCCGCTTGTCCCCCGGAACGATCCCACGCTGCTCTTCACCAATGCCGGCATGGTGCAGTTCAAGAACGTCCTCACCGGCCTCGAAAAGCGGCCTTACAGCCGCGCCGCCTCGTCGCAGAAATGCGTGCGCGCCGGCGGCAAGCACAACGACCTCGAGAATGTGGGCTACACCGCGCGCCATCACACCTTCTTCGAGATGCTCGGCAATTTCTCGTTCGGCGACTATTTCAAGGACGTCGCGATCGAGCTCGCCTGGACCCTGGTCACCAAGGAGCTCGGCGTCGCCGCC
>DATNIY010000127.1:0-20056 GCA_035604195.1 Allostellaceae bacterium | reverse complement strand
AAAAGCTTTTATCCACGAGGGCGCCATCCAGTGCGGTTACTGCACGCCGGGAATGATCGTGTCGGCCACCGCGCTCTTGAACGGGAACCCGCGCCCCAGCGTCGAGGAAATCAAGGACGGCCTGGCCGGCAACCTGTGCCGCTGCACCGGCTACTCCGGCATCGTTCGCGCGGTGAACCGCTGCGAGAACTACCGCGGCGACGGCACTTGCGCCAAAGCGGAAGCCGTTGCCGAGGATGATCGCTACACCAGCGTAACCGCGCCGATTCCGCGCGTGGACGCGGCCGACAAAGCAACCGGTCGGGCGCTCTACACCGCCGACATTTCGCTGCCCCGCATGGTCCACGGCAAGATTCTGGGCTCTCCGATCGCCCATGGTCTAATCAAGCGGATCGACACGGCGAAAGCCATGGCTTTGCCCGGCGTTCTCGCCGTCATCACCGGGGATGACGTGCCCGATACCCAGTACGGCGTTTCGCCTGCCCGCTACGACGAATACGTTCTCGCCAAGGACAAGGTTCTCCATGTCGGCGACAAGGTGGCCGCCGTCGCTGCGGTCGATGAGAAAACCGCGCAAAAGGCGCTTTCCCTGATCGAGGTGGAGTACCAAGAATTACCGGCGGTGCTCGATCCCTACGAGGCCATGGCCGAAGGGGCGCCGCAAATTCACCCGAAGTATCGCGGCAACATCAATACCTCTGTGGAACAAAGGTTCGGCGACGTGGAAAAGGCGTTCGCCGAGTCGGATTACGTCCGGGAAGAGACCTTCGTCGGCAATCACGTCTATCAGCAGCCGCTCGAGCCGCATGCCTCGATCGCCACATGGGAGAGCGACGGAACCCTCGTGCTTTATTCGTCGACGCAGGCGCCGCATTACGTGCAGTACATGTTGGCCCACGTGTTTCACATGCCGCTCGGCCAGATTCGCGTCATCCGCCCCACGGTCGGCGGCGGGTTCGGAGGGAAGGCGGAGACCTCGCCTCTCGACCTGTGCGCAACCATCCTCAGCAAGAAGACGGGACGCCCCGTCAAGATGGTGTACTCGCGCGAAGAGATGTTGCTGCACGGCCGCGGACGTCACAAGCAGTACATGAAGTACAAGCTGGGACTCGATCGCACCGGCAAGATCAAGGCCTTTGAGAGCCAAATCTACCTTGACGGCGGCGCCTACTCCTCGTTCGGCGTCGCCACGACCTATTATGCCGGCAACATGATGCCGACGCTCTATCACATACCCAATTTCAAGTATACCGGCGTTCGCGTCGTGACCAACCGGCCCGCCTGCGGCGCATTCCGCGGGCACGGCGTGCCGCAGCCGCGCTTTGCCTTCGAGTGTCTCCTCAGCATGATGGCCGAAGAAATGGGGATCGATCCCATCGAGATACGAATGCGCAATTCGATGGATCCCTTCACCCGGACCGTCAACGACCTCGATATCGGCAGCTGCGAGTTCCGCGCCACGCTCGAAGCGGTTCGCGAGAAGTCCGGCTGGACCGAAAAATACGGCAAACTGCCGAAGGGCCACGGCATCGGCATCGGTTGCGGTGGCTTCGTCTCGGGCGCGGGGTACGCGATCTATCGGGGCCAGGTCCAGCTTTCCCACGAAAAGGGGCGCGAAATCTTCCAGAAGAAGTCGATTTTCCCGCACTCCAATGCAGTCGTCAGGGTCACCGAAGATGGCATGGCGGCGATCCTGATGATCGGGGTGGCGGACATCGGGCAGGGCGCGAACACGGTAATGGTTCAGATGTGCGCCGAAGCCCTCGGCATTCCTCCCTCGCGCATACGCATCCGCAGCGACGACAGCGACATCGCCCCCATCGACCTCGGCGCCTATTCCTCTCGCATTACGCTGATGGGCGGACACGCCGTGGCGCGGGCTGGCCAGGATGTCCTCGAGCGCATGAAACCTTACGCCGCGGCCATGCTGGATTGTTCCGAATCGGACGTGGTGGCCCGGAACGCGAAGATGTGCGTGGCCGGCGACTTGGCCCGGAGTGTGCCGTGGGAGGAGGTTGCCCGGCGGTATTTCAATGACAAAGGCCCCCTCGTGGGTACTGGCTGTTACAAGCCGCCGGATGGGTTGGGCGGCGATTACAAGGGCGCCACCGTGGGCACCAGTCCCGCCTATTCCTTTGGCAGCTCGGTCTGCGAAGTCGCGGTGGATCTGGAAACCGGCAAGGTCAAGATCGAGCGTTTCACCGACTACCACGACTGCGGCACGCCGATCAATCCGCAGATGGCCCGCGGCCAAGTCGAGGGCGCTATTGTCATGGGCGCCGGCGAAACCATCATGGAGGAAGTCCGGTTCGATGAAAAAGGCCGCATTTTGAATGGCGATCTTCATGGCTATCTCATGATGACCATCAAAGATGCGCCAGAGATCTTCAGCGGCTTGGTGAACTCCTACGAACCCGCGGGTCCCTTCGGCGCCAAGGAGATCGGCGAGGGGACCACGCTGCCAGTGTTGGGTGCAGTGGCGCATGCGATCGCCAATGCCACGGGCGTTTGGGTCAAGGAGTTGCCGATTACGCCTGAGAGGATACGCAAAGCGCTCGCCGCCGGGAAACCCGCTGCGAAGGCCGGTCCCTGCCAAGGCGGGTGAGCCAAGCCGCCGCGCATCCTCGGCAGGAACAAAGACGCCCGCTCTTTGCGAGCGAATGCGACATATCGATTTCCCGCGCCCTGTTCCCGTCGCTGACGCTGGGCCGGCACCGGACGTTTCAGGACGCGGCCGACAGCTTGGGCAAGTGTGAAATCGCGTCCAATTGCGCCGGTGCTGTTGCTCCAGGGCAGCGCGGACGCGAATGGCGTCATCATGGACAATAACGTATCGCCAGAAATTCAGCGGCGATTCGCTGCGTCATATCAAGCTGCGGGCGGCGAGATTCAGCTGGTGCTGTTGCCTGGCGCTCCTCACAACTTCGTCAATATGGCCGGATCGAACTTGGTCCGTGCGCTTGGCATTATGAGAACCTTCATTGCGCAGCAGGTGGCGGGCGGCAATGGCCCACCCTTTTCCACCGCCAATCACCTGTCCGATCACCGCCACGCCGTGCTAAGGTCGCGGCGGTCAACCTAATCGCCATGAGGGGGTTCGCATGATGGACCGCAGATTGGTTCTCGCCGGGATCGGCGCCGGCGCCGCCCTGGGCGTGCCCGGCGTCGCGGCGGCTTCGGCGGCGAGCCCGCGCAACCTCGCCCGCCAATTCGCGGCAACGCTGAGCGCGCACGACATCGACGGCTTCGCGGCGCTTTTCGCCGAGGACTATAGCAATCATCAGATCAGCGCCGCGGCACCGCCGCCGACCGCCGGCGTCACGCCCAAGCAGGGCTCGGTCGCGTTCTTCGCCGCGCGGCTGAAAGGCATCCCCGATCTCAAGGTGGCCATCGAGGTGCTGGTCGCGACCAAGGATCACGTCGCGGCGAGCTTCGTCTATACCGGCACGCAGCAGGGCGTGCTGTTCGGCGTGCCGCCGACCGGGAAAAGCCTGCGCTTCACCTCTTGCGACATCTTCCGCGTGGCGGGCGGCAAGATTGCCGAGCATTGGGGCATGGGCGACATCGCCGGCGTGCTGGCGCAGATCAAGGGCTGAGTTTTCCGCAAAGCGGCGGCTCAAGCGAAGCTCGCGGACATCGTGCAGCAGGCGACCCGCCGAACCCTCGCATTGATTCGGTTCACCAACTCGCCCTCCTTCCGCTCGCGCCGCTCCAACTCCCCAATCGCGCTGACGATCCGGTTTCACACAATCTGACCTTCAACGTCGCTATTCGCGAGCAGTTCGTCAGCACGTTGGGCAGCCACGAGGGCAGCATCGGCGGCGCCGTCGCGTTTTGATGACCAGATTGGCAGCGCGCCAGACGTCAATATCGGCAGTCATGCGCAAGTTTCGAGTAGGGTCGCATCATCGTTCTTGACCTTGCCCGCGCGTGTATCGACCGGGAAGCATTTCATGCCGTTCGAGAGGCATCGTTAGCAACAGCCGGCGCTCAAGGTCATCTAGCTGGCGTGCGCGGCATCGTTCCCGACACCGACTCTCGCGCCGGCCGGAACCGGCACACGCCGGACCGCTCGAAGCGCTTCACGATGAGCTCGGCGGCCCGAGCCCGATCGACGTCGCTCTGATCCCGACACCGGCGACCGCGGCCGAACTGGATCGGCGGCGTCACCACCGCGAGCGCGATGGCGAGATCGCGGGCGACCTGCTCGCGGCTCATCGCGATCATCGGCTCGCGGAGATGCCGGCGCGGAGCGGGTGTTGCGGGAGCATCGAGCTGTGGCGGCAGGCAACGCGGGGTGGCCTCGAAGACGTGCCATCCAGCGGTCGTGCCGACCGGCAAGCTTATAACGGCGAAGTCCGGAGGGAATTGTGGGCTGGTTTGTGGGACATCCGGGAAGCCTGCCAATTTATGTAAGTAAACCAATGTGGTGTGGCGGAGAGGGAGGGATTCGAACCCTCGGTACCCCGCAAGGGGCACAACGGTTTTCGAGACCGCCCCGATCGACCGCTCTGGCACCTCTCCGTCTCTTCGGCCGCTTGGCGCCGAGGCGGCGCGGCTATAGCGCACGGCCCCAAGCCTCGCAACCGCGGCCAACGGCGTGCGCGGCCGAAGCCGGGCAAAACGGGTTGACAGAGGGAGTGCCGCGGCTATAGTTCGCCGGCCGTGGATGGGCCCTTGCCCGTCCCGCAGAGTCAGCGCGCAGCAACCGACATGTTCGCAATCATCCGCACCGGCGGCAAACAATACAGGGTCGCCAAAGACGACGTCATTTCCGTCGAGCGGCTGGCGGGAGAGCCGGGCTCGACCGTGTCTTTGGGCGATGTGCTCATGGTCGGCGACAAGGCGGGCGCGCCCACCGTCGCCGGCGCCTCCGTCACCGCCACGGTGGTCGAGCACAAGCGCGCCGACAAGGTGCTGATCTTCAAGAAGCGCCGCCGCCACAATTACCGGCGCAAAAACGGCCACCGGCAGGACTTGACGGTGCTGCGCATCACCGGCATCGAGGCCGGGCAGTAAGCCGTAAGGAGAAAGTCGAGATGGCCCACAAAAAAGCAGGCGGCTCGTCGCGCAATGGGCGCGATTCCGCGGGCCGCCGCCTCGGCATCAAGAAGTTCGGCGGCGAGATCGTCGTGCCCGGCAACATCCTGGTTCGCCAGCGCGGCACCAAATTCCACCCGGGCCGGAATGTCGGATTGGGGCGCGACCACACGCTCTTCGCCATTGCCGGAGGCGCTGTCGTCTTCCACACCACGACGGGTGGGCGCACCTATATCTCGGTGGCGCCGTTGCCGGCGGAGGCCGCCGAATAGGCCTTCCCGCGCTGCTTTCACCGAAGGCAAGGGGGAATGGCCGACATTCCCCCTTTTTCATGCACGAGCCGCCATGAAATTCCTCGATCAGGCCAAGATCTACCTCAAATCCGGCGATGGCGGCGCCGGCGCGGTCGCCTTCCGCCGCGAGAAGTTCATCGAATTCGGCGGCCCCGATGGCGGCGATGGCGGGCGCGGCGGCGATGTCGTGATCGAGGCGGCGGCCAATCTGAACACGCTCATCGATTACCGCTATCGGCAGCATTTCCGCGCCGAGAACGGCCACCATGGCATGGGCAGCAATCGCACCGGCGCCGACGGCAAGCCCGTCGTGCTGCGCCTGCCGGTGGGGACGGAGGTGCTCGACGAAACCGGTGAATTGGTGCTGCTCGACCTGACGCGGCCGGGCGAGCGGCACGTCTTGCTGCGCGGCGGCGATGGCGGCTTCGGCAACGCGCATTACAAGAGCGCGACCAACCGGGCGCCGCGCCGCGCCTCGCCCGGCTGGCCCGGCGCGGAGCGCTGGGTCTGGCTGCGGCTCAAGCTCATTGCCGATGCCGGCCTGGTAGGATTGCCCAATGCCGGCAAATCGACCCTGCTCGCCGCCGTGTCGCATGCTCGCCCCAAGATTGCCGATTATCCCTTCACCACCTTGAAGCCGCAGCTCGGCGTCGTCCGAATCCATGACGAGGAATTCGTGCTGGCCGACCTGCCCGGCCTCATTGCGGGGGCGAGCGAGGGCGCCGGGCTGGGCCACCGCTTTCTCGGCCACGTCGAGCGCTGCGCCGTGCTGCTCCATCTCGTCGATGCGACGCTGGACGATGTGGTGGGCGCCTGGCGCACCATCCGCCGCGAGCTCGCGACCTACGGCGCCGGCCTCGAGGAAAAGCGCGAGCTGCTGGCGCTGTCGAAATGCGACGCCGTGCCGGAAAAGGAGCTCGCGGCGAAGCGGGCGAAGCTCCGCCGCGCCGCGAAGCGTCCGGTGCGGCTCCTCTCGGGGGTCACCGGAGAGGGCGTGCCCGAGGCGATGGCCGAGCTTTACGCCATCATCGCAGCCGCGCGCGACGCGGCGGGTGCGCTAGATTTAGAGCCGGTGGGCCGGCCGCTGGCGAGGGAGGGAACATGACCGCAGCCGAACACTATGCCGCGCGGGTCGATGCGGTTCTGGCGCAGCGCGCGCGGCTCCGCGGGGCGGAGCCGTCGGGCGATCTCTTCAGCGATCTCGAGCCCGACCATCCGCTGCTCAAGGCCGATCCGCACCGGCCGCTCGACGGCAATCTCCAGGCCCTCGCAAATCTGATCGAGCCGTCGGACGCGATCGTCGATGTCGGCGGCGGGGCGGGGCGCATGTCGCTGCCGCTGGCGCTGCGCTGCCGCTCCCTCACCAATGTCGATCCCTCGGCGAACATGGGCGCGGCCTTCCTCGCCAACGCCAAGGCCGCCGGCATTTCCAATGTCGGGCTCGTCAAGGGCGACTGGCTCGCGGCGGACGCGCCGCAAGGCACCGTCGCGCTGGTCAATCACGTGACATATCTCACGCGCGACATCGTGCCCTTCATCGAGAAGCTCGAGCGCGCCGGCTCGCGCCGCGTCATCCTCACCGTCAACGCGCCGCCGCCGCCCTCCTGGAACCGCGTGCTCTTCCGGCTCGTCCATGGCGAGGCGGAGGAGGTGGTGCCCGGCCATGCCGAGCTCATGAACGTGCTGTGGGAGATGGGCCGGCTGCCCGATCTTACGATGCTGGCGTCGCCGACCGTGCGCCTCATCGTGCCGCTGCCGAGCCGGGCGGCCGCGCTCGCCTTCGCCGTGCAGCGCGTCACCAACGAGCAATGGGCCCATTGGCCGGTCGCTGCCGCGCTCGAGGCGCGCACCCGCGCCATGGTGGAGCAGCATTTCGACGAGCTTTACGCGCAAGGCGCCGACGGCTTCACCCCACGCTGGATCACCATGGGCCGCGAGGTCCTCATCACCTGGCAGCCGGGCCGCTGATCATCCGTTCGTCCCCCCGGCGCAGATGTTTCATCCCGCGAGATTGGCGAGAGCGGCCCGCTATACTGGCGGGGATGCGTTTGGCCGTCGCGCGACGCGGGGGACGGGGACGGGGATGAGGATGCGGTTGCACAAGCCGGCGACGGCGGAGGCGACATGAGCCAGAGCCTCGCCGCCGCGCGCCGGCTCATCATCAAGATCGGCTCGGCCCTGCTGGTCGATGATTCCACCGGCGACATCCGCCGCGACTGGCTCGCGGCCTTGGTCGAGGACATCGTGCGCTGCCGGGCACGCGGCCAGGAGGTGCTGATCGTCTCTTCGGGCGCGGTCGCCGTCGGCCGCCGCCATCTCGGCCTCGCCGGACGCTCGCTCAAGCTCGAGGAGAAGCAGGCGGCGGCTTCCGCCGGGCAGATTCGGCTGGCGCATGCCTATCTCGAAGCTCTGGCCCCGCACGGCGTCACCGTCGCCCAGATTCTTCTCACCCCCGACGATACCGAGGAGCGGCGTCGGCATCTCAATGCGCGCGCCACGATCGAGCAGCTCCTGGCGCTCGGCGCGGTCCCCGTCATCAACGAAAACGATACGGTCGCCACCGCCGAGATCCGCTTCGGCGACAACGACCGCCTCGCCGCGCGGGTGGCGCAGATGATCAGCGCCGACACGCTCGTGCTGCTGTCCGACATCGACGGGCTCTACTCCGCCGATCCGCGCCGCGACGCTAAGGCGCGGCACATTCCGGAGGTGCACGAGCTGAGCCGGGACATCGAGGCGATGGCCGGCCACGCGGCGCCGGGCTACAGCTCCGGCGGGATGGTGACCAAGCTCGCGGCGGCGCGCATCGCCATGGCCGGCGGCTGCCGCATGGTCATCGCCAAGGGCGACGGGCTCCATCCGCTGGCGGCGATCGAGGCGGGGGCGCAGGTCACTTGGTTCATCCCCTCCTCCGAGCCGCGCACCGCGCGCAAGCGCTGGATCGCCGGGGCGGTCAACGCCATGGGCGTGCTGGTCGTGGACGACGGCGCCGCCGCGGCCTTGCGGCGCGGCACCAGCCTGCTGCCCGCCGGAATCATCGCGGTCGAGGGCAGCTTCGAGCGCGGCGATGCCGTCATCGTCAGAAGCCGCACCGGAGGCGAGTTGGCGCGCGGCCTTTCCGCCTATTCGAGCGCCGACGCACGCGCCATCGCCGGCCACAAAAGCGGTGAAATCGAGACGATCCTCGGCTACCGTGGACGCGACGAGATAATCCATCGCGACGATCTCGTGGTGAGCGAGGTGCGGCCATGACGGCGCTGGAGCGGAAAGCGAGCGATCTCGAGCGCGCGATGCGCGAGATCGGCGCGGCCGCGCGCGCGGCGGCACGTCAGCTCGCCTATATCGATGCGTCGCACAAGACTGCTGCACTCCTCGCGGCCGCGGCAGCATTGCGCGCGGAACGGCAGGCATTGCTCGAGGCCAATGCTCGCGATTTGGCGGCGGCCGAAGAGGCATCGCTCTCGGCCGCGCTCCTCGACCGCCTCAAGCTCGACGACCAGCGCATCGAGGCGATGGCGAAGGGGATCGCGGAGGTCGCGGCCCTGCCCGATCCCATCGGCACGGTGCTGGCGCGCTGGACGCGGCCCAACGGGCTCGACATCGCGCGCATGCGCATTCCGCTGGGCGTCATCGGGATCATCTATGAGTCGCGGCCCAACGTCACCGCCGATGCGGCGGCGCTATGCTTGCGCGCCGGCAATGCCGTGATCCTGCGCGGCGGCTCGGAGAGTTTCCATTCATCGCGGGTGATCGTCGAGTGCCTGCAGCGGGCGATCGCGACGGAGAAGCTCCCGTCCGCCGCGGTGCAGCGCGTACCGACGCGCGACCGCGCCGCCGTCGGCATGATGCTGACCATGCCCGATCTCATCGACGTGATCGTGCCGCGCGGCGGCCGCTCGCTCATCGAGCGCGTGCAGCGCGAAAGCCGCATTCCCGTGATCGCGCATCTCGAAGGCATCTGCCACACCTATGTCGATCGCTCCGCCGATCTCGAAATGGCGCGGCGGATCGTGCTCAACGCCAAGATGCGGCGCACCGGCGTGTGCGGCGCGACCGAGACGCTCCTCGTCGACCGCGCGGTGGCGGCGACGCATTTGCCGCCGATCCTCGCCGACCTGCACGCGGCACATTGTGAAATCCGCGGCGATGCCGAGACCTGCGCTCTCGATCCGAAGGCGGTGCCCGCGACCGAGGCGGATTGGACGACCGAGTATCTCGACGCGATCCTGTCCGTGCGCGTGGTCGATGGCGTGTCTGCGGCGATCGAGCATATCAACCGCTATGGCTCGCATCATACCGACGCCATCATCACCGAGGATGAAATGGACAAGGCGCTGTTCCTCGATCAAGTCGACAGCGCCATTGTGCTGCTCAATGCCTCGACCCAGTTCGCCGACGGCGGCGAGTTCGGCATGGGCGCCGAGATCGGCATTTCCACCAACCGCCTGCCGCCGCGCGGACCGGTCGGCGCCGAGCAGCTGACAACCTACAAATATGTCGTCCGCGGCAGCGGTCAGGTGCGCCCCTGAACCTCAGAGCGCTCGGCCTCGGCAAGCCGCCGCCGCCGTGCGTCGGGCTGCTGGGCGGGTCGTTCAACCCGGCCCATCCCGGCCACCGTCACATCAGCCTTGAAGCGCTGAAGCGGCTCGGCCTCGACGAGGTCTGGTGGCTCGTCTCGCCGCAAAATCCCCTGAAGCCGCAACGTGGCATGGCCTCCCTGGCGCGGCGGCTCAGGACCGCGGCGGGGCTGGCGCGCCACCCCCGCATCCGCGTGCTCGAGCTCGAGGGACGGCTCGGCACGCGCTTCACGGCGGACACTCTTGCTGCGCTGCAGCGTATGCTGCCGCGCACAAAATTCGTTTGGCTGATGGGCGCCGACAATTTGCACCAGATCTCGGACTGGGAGCGCTGGACGGAAATCTTTCGGCGCATGCCCATTGCAGTCTTCGCGCGCCCTACCTATTGTCATAAGGCATTGGCGGGATTGGCCGCGCAACGCTTCGCGCATTCCCGTATCGGGGCCGAGGCGGCGCATCGGCTGGCGGAGTGCGCTCCGCCGGCCTGGGTTTTCCTGCCGGTGCGGCTCGATCCGCATTCGGCGACGACGATCCGCTCGCGGAGCCGGCGCCGAGCGGAAGGGTCGCGGCGGAAACCTGATGCGAGGTAACGGTCATCCTGCGTGCTAGCGCAAAGCCGCTGCGAAAGGCGGCACCTTCCGGAGCCCCCCTGGAGCTCGTGTCGAAGGTTCTCGAAGACGGCAAGGCCGAGAATCTTGTCGTCATCGATCTCCAGGGCAAAACCAACATCGCCGATCACCTGGTCATCGCCAGCGGACGCTCGCAGCGGCAGGTGCTTGCCTTGGCCGAGCATGTGCTGGCGGCGCTCAAATCGGCGGGCCATGGCCGCGCTTCGGCGGAAGGGCTGCCGCACGGCGATTGGGTGCTGATCGATGCCGGCGACGTGGTCGTGCACCTGTTCCGGCCCGAGGTGCGCAGCTACTACAATCTCGAGAAGATGTGGGGCGCGACGCTCGGCGAGGCCGCCGGCGCGTCCTGATCGGTCGTGCGATTCCTGCTGATCGCGGTCGGCCGCATCAAACCGGGATCGCTTAAGGATTTGCAGCGGCATTATGCCGAGCGTCTGACGTCGCCCGTCATCATCCGCGAAGTCGAGGAGCGGCGTCCGCTTCCGCCCGCAGAGCGCAAGGAGCGCGAGGGCGCCTTGTTGCTGGCGGCGCTGCCCGCAGGGGCCACGGCAGTGGCGCTCGATGCCGGCGGCCGGGCCCTGTCGAGCGAGGATTTGGCAGCACGGATATCCGGCTGGCGCGAGGCCGGCGTGGCTGAACTCGCCTTTCTCGTCGGCGGCGCCGACGGGTTGTCCGACGCGGTGCGCCGCAAGGCGGAGCTAGTGCTGTCGCTCGGCCCGATGACCTGGCCGCATCTCCTGGTGCGCGGCATGCTGCTGGAGCAACTCTACCGCGCCCAGCAGATCCTAGCCGGTCACCCCTATCACCGCGGCTGATCGTCCTCGGTCTGCGGACGGCTCGTGCGGCGAAGCGGGCGGCGTTCGACGACCACGGCGCGCGACGGCCGGGGCGGCGCGACAGGAAATGCCGCCGCTCGCTCCTCGCTGCTGAAGCGCGGGGTGCCCGTCATGCCGGGGCGCGGCGCCGCCGGCAGCTTCGGCTTGGCGCGGACCGGCGGCTCGGGCGCGCGGCGGACCCGCAAATGACGCGATTCCACGACTTTTCCGTCGAGCGAACTGATCGCCCGCTCGACCGCCTTGGGCGGCGCGAGGTTGACCATGCCGCGCGGCGCGCCGGCCTCGCCGCGGGGCCGGCTGATCATCGCCCCCAGAACCAACCCGTAATCGTCGAACAGAGAGGCCAGATCGCCGCCGCTGAAGCCGTCTGGCAGGTTCGAGACGATGATGTTGGCCGGAAAGGGAATTCGCCGCATGCCGATGCCGTGCTTTTGTTAATTATCTCGCAAAGCATTCTATTGTGCAATGCACCATTGGGTCCCCTACGCTTTCGCGAAGGCACCAATGACCAGAACGCATAGCGTCCCCCACCCCTCTATCTCCTATCGGCCCCTTCCTTTATAAGACATGCCCATGTTGCAGCCGCGTCGTCCCCGTCCCGTCGTCCTGTGCATCCTGGACGGCTGGGGCGAGCGCGCCGATCGCGACGACAATGGCATCCTCCTGGCCCGGACGCCGAATTGGCACCGATTCATGGCGGACTGCCCGCACGCGCAGTTGCAGGCGAGCGAGCACTATGTCGGCCTGCCCGACGGCCAGATGGGGAATTCCGAGGTCGGGCACATGAATATCGGCGCCGGCCGCATCGTCCTGCAGGACCTGCCGCGCATCGATGCCGCGGTCGCCGACGGCAGCCTCGACCGGAATCCCGTGCTCGGCGCCTTCATCGACACGCTCAAGGCCAGCGGCGGGACGGCGCATCTCATGGGCCTGCTGTCGCCGGGCGGGGTGCATTCGCATCAGGACCATATCGCTGCCTTGGCCAGGCGGCTTGCCGCCGCCGGTATCAAACTCGCGGTCCACGCCTTCCTCGACGGCCGCGACACGCCGCCGCGGAGCGCTCTCGGCTACCTCGCGAAATTCGCCGCGGACACGCGGGCGCAGCCGGGCCTCAGCATCGCCACGGTAAGCGGTCGCTACTATGCGATGGACCGCGACAAGCGCTGGGACCGGATCGAGAAGGCCTATCGCGCCCTCGTGATCGCGGAGGGCGAGGCAGCGCCCGATGCCAAGACCGCGGTCGCGCTGTCCTATGCTCAGGACAAGGGCGACGAATTCGTCCTGCCCAGTGTGATCGGCGCATATCGCGGGATGACGGACGGCGACGGCGTGCTGATGGCGAATTTTCGCGGCGACCGGGTGCGCGAGATCCTGACCGCGCTGCTCGATCCGAACTTCGCCGCTTTTTCCCGGCCGCGCGTCGTCCGCTTCGCGGCGGCGGCGGGCATGAGCGAATATTCGGCCGAGCTGGCGCGCCTGATGGGTACGCTGTTCCCGCCCGTGGATCTGTCCGACACTTTCGGCGAGGTCGTCTCGCGCGCCGGGCTCACCCAGCTCCGCATTGCCGAGACCGAGAAATACGCGCACGTCACCTTTTTCTTCAACGGCGGACGCGAGACCGAATTCCCCGGCGAGAGCCGGATCCTGATCCCCTCGCCCAAGGTCGCGACCTACGATCTCAAGCCGGAGATGTCGGCGCCCGAGGTGACGGACCGGCTGGTCGAGGCGATCGAGGCCGGGCGCTTCGATGTGATCGTGGTCAATTACGCCAACACCGACATGGTCGGCCATAGCGGCGACCTGGCCGCGACGATCACGGCGGTGGAGACGGTCGATCGCTGCCTCGGCCGAATCGCCGAGGCGGTGACCGGCGCCGGCGGCTCCTTGCTCATCACCGCGGATCACGGCAATGCCGAGATGATGCGCGATCCCGCGACCGGGCAGCCGCACACCGCGCACACCACCAATCCGGTGCCGGTGGTGCTGGTCAATCCGCCCGCTGGGGTCACTGAATTGCGCCCGGGCCGGCTCGCCGACATCGCACCGACGCTGCTCTTCCTTCTCGGCATCGACCCGCCGCGCGCGATGACGGGGCATCCGCTGCTGCGTGCCGCCGCGCGTGCGACCGCCTGAGCGCCGGATATTCGCGCTTCTGCCCCTGCTGCTGGCGGCCGTCATGCTCTCTGCGCCGGCGCGCGCCGCCGATAGCCCGCAAAGCCAGCTCGAAGAGGTGGAGAAGGCGCTCGAGGCGAGCCGCACTCGGCAAGCGGACCTGCAGAAGCAAGCCGAGGCGCTGGCCAATGAGCTCGCCGGTCTGCGTCAGGACGAGATCGCCGCCGCCCGGGCAGCGCAGGCACATGAGGCGACGCTCAACGATCTCGAAGCGCGGCTCGGCGCGCTCGCGGGCGAGGAGCAGGCGAAGACCGTCGAGCTCGGCCGCGAGCGCGCCAAGCAGGCGCAGCTTTTGATGGCGCTCGAAGGGCTGGCGGTGAGTCCGCCGGAAGGGCTGCTGCTGGCGCCGGGCCGGCCGGTGGATGCCCTGCGCGGCGCCATGCTGATGGGCGCGGCGGTGGAGCCCATCGAAGAGCGGGCGCGCGATCTCAAGCGCCGCCTCGATGCGCTCGCCACGGTGCGCGCCGAGATTGCCGAGACCAGGGACCAGCATCGCGCCGAGGGCGACGCGCTGGCGGTGCAACGCGGGCGCATCGCGGCGCTCATCGAGCGCAAGACGGCGCTGCAGCGGCAAGCGAGCGCGGGCGCAGCGGAAAGCGGCTTGCGGCAGCAGCAGCTTGCGGCCCAGGCGAGCGACCTGCGCGACCTCGTCGACGGGATCGAGCGCGAGGTGCGCAAGCAAGAGGCAGACCGCCGCGAGGCGGCCCGCAAGGAGGCCGCGCGGATCGCGGCCGAGCGCCGTGCCGCGGCGACACGACAGCCCGCCGCGGAGAACAAACTCGCCCTCGCCGCGCCGCCGCCTGCCCAGATGGATCCGACGAAGCCGCGCAACCTTCGGCCCTTCGCCGAATCGCGCGGCGCCGTGGTCTTTCCCGCCATGGGCGCGATCGTCCGCCGCTTCGGCGAGCCCGACGAGCTGGGGGTCGCGACCAAGGGAATGTCGCTCGAGACGCGGCCGGGCGCCGAGGTCGTGGCGCCTTTCGACGGTCAGGTCATGTTCGCCGGCCCCTTCCGCGGCTATGGGCATATCTTGATCATCGGACACGGCGACGGATATCATTCGTTGTTGGCGGGACTCGACCGGGTGGATTGCAGCGTCGGTCAGTGGCTGGTGGCTGGCGAGCCCGTCGGTGCGATGCCCGGGGGCACCGAGAAACCCCGTCTCTATCTTGAGCTGCGCCACAACAATCAGCCGATCAACCCGCTGCCGTGGCTCGTCACACACGCTGAAAAGGTAAATGGATGATGCGTATTCCGGTGGCCGCAGCAACCGCTGCAACCTTCCTTTGGCTCCTCCTGCCCGCGGCCGAGGCGGCCGATTCGCCGGCCGCTCCCCCGCAGACATCGGCCGACACTTACCGCGAGCTTGACCTGTTCGGCGAGGTGTTCGAGCGCGTGCGTTCGGAATATGTCGAGACCGTGACCGACGAGCAGCTCGTCGAGGCCGCGATCAACGGCATGCTGAGCGCGCTCGACCCGCATTCGAGCTACATGAACGCCAAGAGCTTCCGCGACATGCAGGTCCAGGTGCAGGGCGAGTTCGGCGGCCTCGGCATCGAGGTCACCATGGAGAACGGGCTGGTCAAGGTGATCTCGCCGATCGACGACACCCCGGCGGCGCGCGCCGGGCTGAAGCCCAACGACTACATCGTCGAAATCGACGCCGAGCCCGTCCTGGGCATGACCCTCAATGACGCGGTCGAGAAGATGCGCGGCCCCGTCGGCAGCGAGATCAAGCTCACCATTCGGCGCGAGAGCCGCGATCCCTTCCAGGTCACGGTGAAGCGCGCGGTGGTCAAGATCCAGTCGGTTAAATCCCAGCTCGAAGGCGATGACATCGGCTATCTCCGCATCACCAGCTTCAACGAGCAGGCCGACAGCGGCGTCAAGAACGCGATCAAGCAACTGCAGGCCAAGGCGGGTGACAAGCTGGCGGGCATCGTGCTCGATCTCCGCAACAATCCGGGCGGCCTCCTCGACCAGGCCGTCGCCGTCTCCAACGATTTCCTCTCCCAGGGCGAGATCGTTTCGACCCGCGGCCGCCACTCCGAGGACGCGCAGCGCTACAACGCCCAGGCGCCCGGCGATCTCACCAAGGGGCTGCCGATGGTCGTGCTGATCAATGGCGGCTCGGCCTCAGCCTCCGAGATCGTCGCCGGCGCGCTCCAGGACCAGCATCGCGCCGTTCTTCTGGGCACGCGCTCCTTCGGCAAGGGCTCGGTGCAGACCATCATCCAGCTTCCGGGACACGGCGCCATGCGCTTGACCACGGCGCGCTACTACACGCCGTCGGGCCGTTCGATCCAGGCCAAGGGCATCGAGCCCGACATCATCGTCGAGCCCGCGAAGATCGAGCGGCTCGCCGTCAGCGAGAATCGGCACGAGGCCGATCTGCCGGGCGCGCTCAAGAACACCGATCCGAACGCCGGTCCGCCCGGCCATGGCAAGGCGCCGGCGCGGTCGGGCGACCAAGGCGCCAACCCCGCGCCCAACGTGCCGCCCGGCACGACTCCGGTAAGCCAGCCCGGCGCGACCGACGTCGACGCTAGCGTGATGGGGACGCCTGAGGATTATCAGCTCGCGCGCGCCGTCGACATGCTGCGCGGGTTGGCGCTGTTCGGCCATCACGCTGCGGCGCAATGAACGCAGCGATGCCGCGACACTACCGCCGCGGCGTCGGCATCATGCTGCTCGACGGCAAGAACCGCGTCTTCGTCGGGCGCCGCATCGACACGCCCGATGCCTGGCAGATGCCGCAAGGCGGCGTCGAGGCGGGCGAGGACCCGCGCGCCGCCGCCTTGCGCGAGCTCGAAGAGGAGATCGGCACGGCCAAGGCCGAGATCATCGCGGAAACTGCGGGATGGCTGCGCTATGACCTGCCACCGCCGCTCCAGGGCAAGCTGTGGGGCGGCGGCTTCCGCGGCCAGGAGCAGAAATGGTTCGCGATGCGCTTCCTGGGCAAGGACGGCGACATCGAGATCGCCACCGCGCATCCCGAATTCGACGCCTGGAAATGGGCCGAGGCGACGGAGCTGCTCGCGCTCATCGTGCCGTTCAAGCGCGCGCTCTATCGCCAAGTGCTCGACGAGTTCGCCATACTGTTCGCGTGCTGAAACCGTCAGGCGGCGATGCGGTCGAGGTGCTGGACGCGCCAGCGCATGCCCCACCAGGCAAGCCGCGCCGCCACGAGCTTGAGACGGCCTTGCGGCTTCAATCCCACCGCCTTGAAGAGCATGGCGATGCCGTGCTCGACATGATGCCGGCGATAGACGGCATAGGCGCGGCGGGCATAGGCGCGGCTGCAGCGGCGCCGCTCATAGGCGCCGGCATCGTCGTTCGCGGCGTAGTAGGCGTAGGCGAGCTCGTCGTCCTCGGATTCCGCGACGCGGCCGAGCGCCACGCGGATGCGGCCCCAGAGGCCCAATCGCTCGGAGGCGAGGTAGCGCGTCATGTGGGTGTAGAAAAGCTTGTAGTGCCCGATCTCGTCGGCGGCGATGCGCTTGCAGATCTCGCGCAGCACCGGCTCCTCTGCGGCCTCGGCGAGCGCGGTGTAGTAGGAGCTGGTGCCGGTCTCGACGATGCAGCGCGCGACGAGCTCGCCCGAGCGCGAGCCGCGCACCGAGGCGCGCGCATCGAGGGGAACGCGGAATCCTGCGGTGAAGCGCGCCGACGCCGCTTCGTGGTCGAAGCCGGGGTCGGCGAGGCTCGCCCAGCGGCCGAGCGCCATTCCGTGCTGGATCTCTTCTTCGCCCCAGCGCCGCGCCACGACTTGAAATGCGGGATCGTCGGCGAAGACGTTGCAGAGATACCGGGCGTAGTCGCCGCCGTTCCGTTCCACGAGCGACGCCGCTTTGACGATACGCAGAAGCTCCGGATCGACCTTGGCGGGATCGAACCGGTCCCACGGGATGTCGGCGAGCGTCCAAGTTCCCATGATGTCCAATATATGACGGTGCACGGCGCGGGAAAAGCCGCCCGATCCCGGCCCGATTGAACGGCGCCGCGCAACCGGGCTATGGTGAACCGCAAGGTCGGACCATGAGCGTCATCAGCGGACGAGCGATCGAGCCGGGGGTCGATATCGGCGAGCGGCAGCGCCTCGCCGGGCGGCGGCGCGACCGCTTCCTCAGCATCGCCTCGCCCTTGGGCCTGGTGCTCGCCTGGGAAGTGGCGGCGCGGCTTCACTTCATCGATGTGCGCTTCTTCCCGGCGCCCAGCAGCATCGCCGGCGCGTTGTGGGCGATCGCGCGCTCGGGCGAGCTCTTGACCAATACCGCCGTCAGCTTGGAGCGGCTGTTCTGGGGCTTCCTCTTGGGCGGCGTGCCGAGCCTCGTCCTCGGCATCCTCATGGGGATCTCGCGGCCGTTGCGCGCCTTCCTCGATCCGCTCATCGCCGCGACCTATCCCATTCCCAAGAGCTCGATCCTGCCGCTCATCCTCCTGATCTTCGGCCTGGGCGAGATGTCGAAGGTGGTGATGGTGGCGATCGGCGTCTTCTATCCCATCGCCATCAACGCCACCGCCGGCGTGCTGCAGATCAACCGGATCTATCTCGATGTCGGCACGAGCTTCAAGGCCGGGCGCTGGGACACCTTCCGCACCATCGCGCTGCCGGGCGCGCTGCCCTTCATCATGACGGGCGTGAAGCTCGGCGCCGGATTGGGCCTCATCCTCATCGCCATCGCCGAGATGATCGGCGCCAAGAGCGGCATCGGCTACATGATCTGGGCCGCGTGGGAGACCTTCTCGGTCGAGAAGATGTACTGCGGACTCTTCGTCATCGCCATCATCGGCTTCGTCATGAGCCTGGGGCTCAACGAGCTGGAGCGCTGGCTCATCCCGTGGAAGGCGGAATCCTGACGGACGGGGCATGCCGGGCGCGGACAGGGCGATCAAAATACGCATTCGCAACCTGGCGAAGCGCTTCGGGCCGCTCGTCGCGCTCGACGACATTTCGATCGACATCGCCGACGGCACCTTCTTCGTCATCGTCGGGCCATCGGGCTGCGGCAAGACCACGCTCCTGCGCATCCTCGGCGGGCTCGAACAGGTGACGAGCGGCACGGTCGAGATCACCGACCCGGCGCCGGGCCGGCCGCAATATTCCGTTGTCTTCCAGGGCGATTCGATCTTTCCCTGGATGACGGTGTGGGACAACGCGGCCTTTGGGCTGCGCATGCGCAAGGCGCCGCGGGCGGAGACCGAAGAGACCGTCGGCCACTATCTCGCCAAGACCGGCCTCACCCGCTTCGCCCAGCTCTATCCGCACCAGCTCTCGGGCGGCATGCGCCAGCGCGTGGCGATCGCGCGCGCCTTCGCCAACGACCCCGAGATCCTGCTGATGGACGAGCCGTTCTCGGCGCTCGACGAGCAGAACCGCACCATCCTCCACCAGGAGCTCCTGCGCATCTGGGAGGAGGACAAGAAGACCGTGGTCTTCATCACCCACAGCGTCGACGAGGCGGCGACCCTGGGCGACAAGATCATGGTGATGACCGCCAGCCCCGGCCGCACGAAGACCATCGTCGACGTGCCGCTCGAGCGGCCGCGCAACGTTTTGGAACTGCGCAACGACCCGCATTACGGCGCCATCGTCTACGGCATCTGGGGCCAATTGAAGGACGAGGTCGAGCGGGCGCGGCTGTGAGGGCGCGGCGCGGCGCGGCGGAATTGGGTTCGTTTCGCCAAAAACAAATTCTGGTGGTTTGGCCCTCCGAGGTGAACGCTTCGAGCGTACATATGGGGAGCGCTAGAAGCGCTTCAAGGCGACACTGGCGGACATCATTCCAAAACTGCCGGTAGCGAAGCATATAGGTTGGGGCAGGCGTCAATCAGATCGGCTGCCTATCCGGTCAAGCATATTTCATTTTGAACTGAAAAAGCCGCCTGTGATGGAAATGGCTCCATAGATTGCCTGTGCATACCGTTCGCGGTCTTTGCGGTCTAACCAATTGAAAATGTCATCCGAGTAGTCCCCTAGAACGCTGATATGAGAGCGAAACTGGTCGGCCTTTGGCGCGGCTGCGTAAACGCCCAATCGGCGAGCGCCGGGTTTCAGCACCACCTTCGCGCGGTCAAGCACCACCGCCTTCCATGTCGCCTCCTTAATGTGGACGCTGTCTCGCCGCAAATCGAGGGTGGCCGTCACATGGTAGGTGCCATTCTTCAATATGAAGTCTGCGCGCAAATCCTCTTCCGTGGACACCAGATAATCTCTAACCACCTTGTGATCCTCGATTGATTCTGTTCGTTTCGCGAGGACACCTGTTCTCCTAAATTCCTTTGCAATTTCCGTATTAATGCGGGAAGCGTGCTTTTCGATTTCAGCCTGTGGGCGCTTTACGAGTGCGCGCAAAATTTCCGTAATTCTCTCCTCGTAATCCTCGATCTTATCCAAGCCAAACCATCCGGTATCAGTCGGTTGGATGATTTGCTCTAGCGCAGCGATGCGCTGATTGAACTCAGACGGATCTAGCTTCGGGTCGAACATGCTTGAAAGACGCTCCGTT
>DATNIY010000126.1:0-60052 GCA_035604195.1 Allostellaceae bacterium | reverse complement strand
TGCCGCAGATGAGGACGCCGCGGCGGGCCCGGCCGTCGGCGATCGCCTGCGCCAGCGCCGCGGCGTAAGCGGGGTAATCGACGGGCTCGGGCCCTGCCGTGCCGAGATCGAGGACCTCGTAGCCAAGCGCCGCCACCTCCGCCAGGAGCAGGCACTTCAGGTCATAACCTCCATGATCGGCGGCTAGGGCGACCACTTCGTGCATGGGAGCGGACATTTGCGAATCCGCGAGAATGCTACCAGATTTCGCGGCCCCCTGCTAGCCAACTACAATCCATCGCGTAGGCGCGGCGCTTTCTCCCGGGATTATTGCGCCCACCCAATCGACTCCGGCTTTTCCCTAGAAGATTATGGTTACCGCGGGCGCCCGATGCTGGGCGAGCCCTTTAATTCGCGAGAGGATGGCAGATCAAGCAGGCATCAGTATTTGGCCGCTCAATGGTTTAGATTGACAGACTTAATCCAAGCTGCAATCCTCGCGACAGCGATTACGCTGGACATTCGGGGGACGGAATGGCCGAAGAGATCAGAAAAGGTGAGGATCAGAATTTCCTGCGCATGACTGCGGACGTGGTCGCGGCTTATGTTCGAAACAACAGCCTGCCGACGACGCAGCTTACCGAGATAATCAGCGCCGTCTATGAGTCGCTGCGCACGCTCGAGGGCAAGGGCGGCGAAATGCGGGGCGAAGCGCAGAAGCCCGCCGTGCCGATCCGCAAGTCGGTCGCGCCCGACTATCTGATCTGTCTCGAGGACGGCAAGAAGCTGAAGATGCTGAAGCGCCATTTGCGCTCGGCCTACAACCTGACCCCGGACGAGTACCGTCACAAATGGGGCCTGCCGCTAGACTATCCCATGGTCGCGCCGAACTACGCGCTGCAGCGCTCCGCCTTCGCCAAGAAGATCGGCCTCGGCCGCGGCGGCGGGCGCACGGCCGGAAAACGCGGCGCCGCCAAGAAATAGCGGCGCCCGGAGGGCGAGTCTCAGCCCTTGACTTCGCTGTACTTGCCGTCCTTCCAGACATAGACGACGTAGTCCGGCCCGATCACGTCGCCCTTGGCATCGAAGCCGACGGTGCCGAGGACGGTGTCGAACTTGCCGCCGTGCATGGCCTTGGAAAGGTCCTCGACCTTGACCGATTTGGCCTCGGCGGCAGCGGCGGCGAACACTTGGATCGCGCCGTAGGTGTAGAGCGTATAGCCTTCGGGGTCGAAGCCCTGCGCCTTGAACTCGGCGACGACCTTCTGGGCGGTCGGCAGGTCGCGCGGGTCAGGCGGGAAGGTCATCAGCGTCTGCCCGCCCGCAGTGCCCGCGATCTTCCAGAACTCTTCGGTGGCGAGCGCATCGCCGCCGATCAGCACGGCGTTGAGGCCCTGCTCCTTGCCTTGGCGCACCAGCAAGCCGGCCTCGGTGTGATAGCCGCCGAGATAGATGACGCCGATATTGGCTTGCTTCATCTTGGTGACGAGCGCCGAGAAATCCTTGTCGCCCTGGCTGATCGAATCGTACATCGCCTCCGTGATCCCGGCGGCGTTGAGCGCCTTCTTGGTCTCGTCGGCGAGGCCTTTACCATAGGTGCTCTTGTCGTTGATGATCGCGATCGCCTTGCCTTTGAAATGGGCGGCGATGTACTGGCCCGCGACCCGCCCCTGCGAATCGTCGCGGCCGCACACGCGGAAGATGTTCTTCCAGCCGCTCTTGAAGGCATCCTCGGTGAACGCCGGGTTGGTCGAGGCCGGGGAGATCTGCAGGATGCCGTTCTCGGCATAGACCGCCGAGGCCGGGATCGACGCGCTCGAGCAGAAGCTGCCGGCGACGAAGACGGCGTTCTCATTGGCCATCTTGTTGGCGACGCTCACCGCCTGCTTGGGATCGCAGGCATCGTCGCCGATGAGCATTTTGAGATGACGGCCGAGGACGCCGCCCTCGGCGTTGATATCCTTCACCGCCATCTCGGCGCCGCGCCGCATCTGCTCGCCGAAGGCCGCGTATTCGCCGGTCATCGGCCCCTGCGTGGCGATGATGATGTCCTCGGCCGCGGCCAAGGAGGGGGCGAGCGCGAGGGCGAAGCCGGCGATCAATCCGCATCTCAGGAATTTCACGGTTGTCCCTCCTTGCTGAGGTTGGTCGCGAGAATTCTATCACTGCGCGCGCGCCAGCCGAAGGGTCCGGCGCGCTGGTAGAGCCAGGGATACTGCCGCACCATGCATTGGGCTTGGGTCAGCCGGTATGCCAACAGGGCGGCGCCCAGCAGCAGCAGGTAAGCGATGATGAAGCCGCCCGCCGAGAGCAGCGTGCCGCCGAACAGCGCGAAGAGCAGAAAACGGTCGCCGGCCGCCAGCAGCAGCGCATAGAGGAGAAGCTGCCGCACCGGCCGCCAGCGGCGCGCCAGCGCTTGGCCGGTCATCGCCGCGGCGAAGCCGAAGAGACCGAGGGTCAGGATCGCGAAGGACGCAAAGCCCGCGCCGAGGACGCTCGCGCCCGTCACGCCGCGCCGCCTTCGAGATAGGCCGCGCGGACATCGGCATTGGCGAGCAGCGCGCGCCCCTCGCCGGCGAGCGCGATGCAACCGTTCTGCATGACGTAGCCGCGATGGGCGAGACGCAGCGCGTGATAGGCGTTCTGCTCGACCAGGAAGACCGTCACCTTCTGCTGCTCGTTGATCTCGCGGATGACCTCGAAGATCTGCTTGACCACCAGCGGCGCCAGGCCGAGCGAGGGCTCGTCGAGCAGCAGGAGCCGCGGCCGGCTCATCAGCGCCCGGCCGATCGCCAGCATCTGCTGCTCCCCGCCGCTGAGCGTGCCGCCGCGCTGGCCCTGGCGCCGCTGCAGAATCGGAAACAGCGCGAAGACGCGGGCGACGTCGTCATCGAAATGCGCGGGATCGGCGACCGCGGCGCCGATCTGCAGATTCTCCCGCACGGTCATGCGCGGAAAGATGCGGCGCCCTTCCGGCGCGTGCGAGATTCCCAGCCGGATGATCTCGTGCGTCGGCGCAGCGGTGATGTCCTGCTCGGCGAAGAGGATGCGGCCCTCGGCCGCCCGCGGCCGGCCGCAGATCGTCATGAGCAACGTCGACTTGCCGGCGCCGTTGGCGCCGATGAGAGCGACGATCTCGCCCGCCGCGACGGCGACATCGACGCCTTTGAGCGCTTCGACATTGCCATAGAAAGCATGGACGCCCGAGACCGTAAGCATCACGGCGGGTCCCTGGCACCGAGATCTTCGGCGACGACCGGCGGCAGCGCCGCGCCCTCCTCTTCGCCGAGATAGGCCTTGATGACCGCGGGGTCGCGGCGCACGGCGTCGGCAGCGCCGTCGGCGATCTTGCGGCCGTAATCGAGGACGATGAGGTGGTCGGAGATGCCCATGACCACGCTCATATCGTGCTCGATCAGCAGGATGCCGATGCCCTGCGTGTCGCGGATCGACACCAGGAGCCGGATGAGTTCGGCGCTCTCATTGGCATTGAGCCCCGCCGCCGGCTCGTCGAGGCAGAGGAGGCGCGGCTCCGTGCACATGGCGCGGGCAATTTCGAGGCGACGCTGCGCGCCATAGGGCAGCGCGCCCGCGACATCGTCGGCGCGCTCCACGAGCCCGACGCGGTCAAGCCAAAGCCGCGCCTTCGCCACCGCTTCGGCCTCGGCGCGGCGATAGACCGGCAGGCCCAAAAGCCCGCCCACTGAGTAAAGACTGGCGCGCATCAGGACATTGTGCTGGGCGACGATCAAATTCTCGAGCACGGTCATGCCGGCGAAGATCCGGATGTTCTGGAAGGTGCGGGCGACGCCCGCTTCCCGGGCGATGCGGAACCCGTCCATGCGTTCGAGAAAATGCGTCTCCCCGCCGCCGTCGAGCGCAATCCGCCCGACTTGCGGCCGGTAGAAGCCGGTGAGACAGTTGAAGACAGTGGTTTTGCCGGCGCCGTTCGGGCCGATGATCGCAGTGATCTCGCGGCCCCGCGCGGCGAAGGAGAGATCGTCGACCGCCAAGAGGCCCTCGAAGCGCATGCTCAAATGCTCGACCTCAAGAAGCGCCGTCACGTCGCCTCCGCCGCCGGCCGCGCCAGGCGGAGCGAGGGCGCGCGCTGGGCCAAGAGGCCGCGCGGCCGCCACACCATGATCGCCACCATCGCCGCCCCGAAAAGCAGCATGCGGAACTCGGCGAAGGCGCGGCCGAACTCGGGCAAGGTCACCAGCACCACGGCGGCGAGGACGACGCCCATCTGGCTTCCCATGCCGCCGAGCACGACGATCGCGAGGATCGTGGCGCTCTCCTGGAAGGTGAAGCTTTCGGGGCTGATGAAGCCCTGGCGCGTCGCGAAGAAAGCCCCGGCGAAGCCGCCGAGCATCGCGCCGATGGCGAAAGCCGAAAGTTTGACCTTGGTCGGATCGATGCCGAGCGCGCGGCAGGCGATCTCGTCCTCGCGCAGCGCCTCCCAAGCCCGCCCGATCGGCAGCCGCCGCAGGCGCAAGGTGAAGAGATTGGTAATGAGCGCCAGCGCGAGAATGACGAAGTAGAGGAAAACGATGCGCTGCGTCGGACTGAACGGGATGCCGAAGAATTGGCTGAAGGTGACGGCGCCTTCGGGCGCGCGCGGCAGGAAGGGCATACCGAGGAAGGACGGCCGGGGTATGCCGTTGATGCCGTTGGGGCCGCCGGTCACTTGCGACCAATTGGTCAGGATGATGCGGACCATCTCGCCGAAGCCCAAGGTCACGATGGCGAGATAGTCGCCGCGCAACCGCAGCACCGGAAATCCCAGGATGAGGCCGAAGGACGCCGCGAGCAGGCCCGAGACTGGCAGCGCCTCCCAGAAGGTCAGGCCGAACCAGCGCGCGACCAGCGCGAAGGAATAGGCGCCGACCGCGTAAAAGGCGACATAGCCGAGATCGAGCAGGCCGGCCAGGCCGACCACGACATTGAGGCCCCAGCCCAGCATGATGTAGATGAGCACCGTGGTCGCGAGGTCGACGAGATAGCGCGACGAGAACGGCAGGAACGGCAGCGCCGCGGCGAAGAGCACCAACAGCGGTCCCGCCAACCTGATTGCGTGGGTTTGCGCCGTCGTCGTTCGCGCCTGCGGGCGCGGCGCGGCGCGGCGCCGCCACAGCCCCGAGCGCCGCGCGAGCGACAGCGCGAGGCGCCCGAGGAAGACGGCGCCGACGCCGATCGCGACCCAGCCGAACCGCGTCGCGACGCGCGTGCCCGGCGATCCGGTGTCGACGGTCTCGAAGCCGACCAGCGGCAGCGCCAGCGCCAAGGCGATTGCGGCAGCGACAACAGCGTCCTTCAGCGGGTCGAGCAGGCTCATCCGCGCGGGCGCCGCGCGGCGCTCGGCCGCCATCACACCTTCTCCACCTCGGGGCGCCCCAACAACCCGCTCGGCCGGAAGATGAGCACGATCACGAGAATGGCGAACACCGCAACATCCTTGTATTCGGCCGAGAAATATCCCGACCACATCGCCTCGATCAGGCCGATGAGAAGCCCGCCGAGCATCGCCCCCGGCAGCGAGCCGATGCCGCCCAGCACCGCCGCGGTGAAGGCCTTGATCCCCGCGAGAAAGCCGATGAAGAAGTCGATCACGCCGTAATAGAGCGTCACCATCACTCCGGCGACGGCGGCAAGCGCGGCGCCGAGCACGAAAGTGAGCGAGATCGTGCGGTCCACGTCGATACCGAGCAGCGCCGCCATGGTCATGTCCTGCTCGCAGGCGCGCTGAGCGCGGCCCAAGGGCGTCGCCGCGATCATGACGCTGAACCCCGCCATCAGCGCCAAAGTCAGCGCCATGATGATGAGCTGGAGATAGCTCACCTGCACGACGAATCCGCCGCTCTCGGTCAGGCGGAAGCCGCCGTCGATGATCGGCGGCAAGGTCTTGACGCGCGCGCCCTGCAGCAGCTGCACGTAGTTCTGCAGGAAGATCGACATGCCGATCGCCGAGATCAGCGGCGCCAGGCGGAAGGAGCCGCGCAGCGGGCGATAGGCCAGGCGCTCGACCGTCCAGCCATAGACCGCGGTGAATCCCATCGCCGAGAGCAGCACCAAGAGCAGCGCCAAGGGCACGTAGCTCACGCCGACCACGCCGAGCACGAAATAGGTGAGGAGCGCCACGAAGGCGCCGATCATGTAGATCTCGCCATGGGCGAAATTGATCATGCCGATGATGCCGTAAACCATCGTGTAGCCGATGGCGATGAGGCCGTAGACCGCGCCGAGGGTGACCCCGTTGATGACCTGCTGCAGGAAATAATCCATGGGCCCGGCAGTGGTTATTCGTCGCCCAAGCGTGACGCCGCCAAGGGTAAGCGCGGCTTGCGCCGTGGGCAAGACGGATATGGCCGCGCCGGCGTCATCGCGCCGCGCTCGCCGATTCGTGACCGGTTTTGATGGGATCGGGCGGCGCCCTGCGCTACATATCGCCCATGATAAAGCGCCCTTGGCTCGACTATAGCGGCCAGTTCTCGGCCCTGAAGGCGACGGTCTTCGTGGCGCTGTTTCTGCCGGGGATCTGGGTCGCAGCCAATTTGGCCCTGGGGCACCTCGGCTCCCGGCCGCTGACCGAAGCGATTCACCAGATCGGGCTGTGGATGATTCGCTTCCTCTTCCTCGCACTGGCGGTGACGCCGCTGCGCCGGCTGCTGCAGTGGCCGCGCCTGCTGCTCGTCCGCCGCATGGTCGGCGTCGCCGCCTGGGCCTATGGCGTCACTCATCTCACGCTTTACGCTGCGGATGAAGCCTTCAACCTGGCGATGGTCGTCTCCGAGATCGCCACGCGCATCTATCTCACCATCGGCTTCACCGCGCTTCTCGGCCTGACGACACTCGCCGCCACCTCGACCGATGGCATGGTCCGGCGCCTGGGGGCGCAACGGTGGCAGCGGCTGCACCGCATCGTCTATGGCATCGGCGTTCTCGCCTGCATCCACTTCTTCCTGCAGTCGAAGCTCGACGAATGGGAGCCGACGATGATGGCGGGACTCTTCGTCTGGCTCATGGGCTGGCGCCTCCTGGCGCGCGGCCGCCCAAGCCCATGGCGGCTGGTTTCGCTCACCGGTGCGCTGAGCCTCGTCGCCGGCGCTGCGACCGCGCTCGGCGAGGCCGGGTATTTCTGGCTCGCCATGGGCGTCGATCCGCTGCGCATACTCGCTGTCGATTTCACCCTGCAGACCGGCATCCGCCCCGCCTGGGCGGTGCTCGTGGCGGGGCTCTCCGTGACCCTGGCCGCGGCGCTCCGCACGGGCTTAAGCCATTACGGCAAATTGCGGCTGCGTCCGGCCTGAGAGCGGCATCGCGGCGTTCCGACGCGCAAAAGAAAAGCGCGGGCCCGAGGCCCGCGCTTTGGTCGAAACGATGCGGCCGGATCAGGCGGCGGGCGGGAACTGCGCGGCGCGAACGCCGAGCTCGACAGCCTGGATCCAGAAGCGCTCGAGCCGGCGCAAGGTCTTGTGCGCGCTCCCGAGATCCTCGGGCTGGACCACGCCCTGACCGATGGCGCCGATGTGACGCTCGTGCATCTTGTTGAGCTTGGCATGCAGCCCCAGCCCCTTCTCCGAGAGGCGGACGCGCACCGAGCGCCGGTCGTGCGGCGAGCGCTCCTGCACGATGTAGGCGTTCTCCAGCATCTTCTTGACGTTGTAGGAGACGTTGGAGCCGAGATAGCAGCCGCGCAGCGTGAGCTCGCCGACCGTCATCTCCAATTCGCCGATGTTGTACAGGATCATCGCCTGCACGTTGTTGATGTCGTGGATGCCGTTCGTGTCGAGCTCGAGCTTGACGACCTCGAGGAACTGGCGGTGCAGGCGCTCCACGAGCGCGATGAGATCGAGGTAAGCGGTCTGCATAACACCCTCTGCTCCAGGGAATAGCGTGGGCAGTCTAGGCGCGATCCGGTTAATTCTTTATTGAGGCGATTTGAGCGAAATTCGCCCGGTTCCGCCGCCCGGTTCCGCTGCCCGTTCAGCCGGCCTTTCCCCGGAGGAAGGGGAAGACCACCGAAAAATCCTTGGCGCCGAGCCCGGCATTGCTCAACAACTGGTAAATCGCCGCCGCCGCGGCGCCCAAGGGCGTCGCCGCGCCCGCAGCATTGGCCGCGGCTTGGGCGAGCTTCAGATCCTTGAGCATCATCTCGGCGGTGAAGCCGGCCTGGTACTCGCGGTTGGAGGGCGCTGCCGGCACCGGGCCGGGCACCGGGCAATAGCTGGTCATCGACCAGCATTGGCCCGAGGATTTCGCGCTGATGTCGAAGAGCTTCTGCCGGTCGAGCCCAAGCTTGTCGGCGAGCGCGAAGCCCTCGCTCACAGCGATCATGGAAATGCCGAGGATCAAATTGTTGCAGATCTTGGCGGCCTGGCCGTTGCCGGCCGGCCCGGCGTGAACGATGGTCTTGCCCATCGCCTGCAGCACCGGCAGAGCGCGCGCGAAGCCGCCCTCGCTGCCGCCGACCATGAAGGTGAGCGTGCCCGCGGCGGCGCCGGTAATCCCGCCCGAGACCGGCGCATCCAGCATGTCGAAGCCGCGCCCGTGAGCCGCCGCCGCTTCCGCCCGCGCCGTCGCCACGTCGATCGTCGAGCAGTCGATGAGCAGCGCGCCGGCATGCGCCGCCGCAAGCACGCCGCCGCTTCCGCCATAGACCTCGCGCACCTGCGGCCCCGCCGGCAGCATGGTGACGACGAGCTCGGCGCGCGCCACAGCGGCGGCGATCGTCGGCGCCGGCGTGCCGCCATTGTGGGCCAAAGCCTCGAGCGCGGCGCTGGCGAGGTCGTAGCCGTCGAGGTGGTGGCCGGCCTTGACGAGGTTGGCGGCCATCGGTCCGCCCATGTTGCCCAGTCCGATGAAGCCGATGCGCATGCTCCCCTCCCTCTCCGCTGCTCAGGCGAAGCGCAGCTCGCGCTCGCCGATTGCGGTGAAATAGCCGTCGATTTCGGCCTCGCTGACGGCGGCGATCGACCGGTGCTGCCAGCGCGGCTTGCGGTCCTTCTCGACCAGGAGCGCGCGGATGCCTTCGAAGAAATCGTGGCCGGCCATGCAATGCTGCGTCAACCGGTACTCGAGCGCCAGCGCGTCCTCGATTTCCATGCCGCGGCCGAGGCCAAGCTGGCGGAAGGTGATGGCGAGGCTCAAGGGCGAGGCGCGCTGCATCGCATCCTGCGCCTCGCGTGCCCACTCCCCCTCTTCCTTGGCGAGCGCCGCGAGGATAGCGGCGACGCTGTCGCCGGCAAAGCAGCGGTCGATCGCCGCTTGGAGCGGCGGCAGGCTGGCCGGGCCGGCATCGCCGGAATAGCGCGACAGAGCTTCCTCGGCCTGCCCCCGCTCTTCCCCCTTGCGCCAGCGGATTCCGGCAAGCGTCGCGGTGAATTCGGTGAGACGCTCGCGCGCCACGAAATGCGTGCCGAAGCCGCAATAGAGCGCATCCGCCGCACCGAGCCGCTTGCCGGTGAGTGCCAAATAGAGGCCAATGCGGCCTGGGCAGAGATTGAGGAAACGGGTTGCGCCGATGTCGGGGAATAGGCCGATCTGCACCTCGGGCATGGCGACGAAGGTCGCCTCGGTGACGATCCGGAACGTGCCGTTGATCGATATCCCCATGCCGCCGCCCATGGCGATGCCGTCAATGAGCGCGATGTAAGGCTTGGGAAAGCGATGAACCCGGCGGACGAGCTCGTATTCCTCGCGGAAGAAATCGGCCTTGTAGTCGGAAGCGCCGGGGCCTTGGCTGCGCGCTTGGTAGATCGCAATGACGTCGCCGCCGGCGCAGAAGGCGCGCCCGCCCGCGCCGCGCACCAGCACGGCACGCACGGTGGGATCGCGCGACCATTCGATGAGCGCCGGATCGAAGCGGCGGTACATGGCAAGCGACAGCGTGTTGAGCGCCTGCGGCCGGTTGAGCGTGACGATGCCGAGCCCGCCGCGGCGCTCGAGCAGGATCTGCTCGGAACTCGTCATTGGCCGAGGAGGCGGCGGGCGATGATCACGCGCATGATCTCGTTGGTGCCTTCGAGAATCCGGTGCACGCGCAGATCGCGCAGATAGCGCTCGATCGGGAAGTCCTTGAGGTAGCCGTAACCACCGTGAAGCTGCAAGGCATCGTCGGCGATGGCGAAAGCGGCGTCGGTGGCGAAGCGCTTGGCCATGGCGCAACGCAGCGTGGCGTCGGCCTCGCCGGCATCGAGCGCGCCGGCGGCGCGATGCACCATGAGGCGCGCCGCCTCGAGCTCGGTCGCCATGTCCGCAAGCTTGAACTGGAGCGCCTGGAACTCGGCCAAGGGCTTGCCGAATTGCCGGCGCTCGCCGAGATGCCGCCGCGCCGCCTCGAGGCAGGCCCGCGCGCCGCCCAAGGAGCAGGCGGCGATGTTGATGCGCCCGCCATCCAATCCCATCATCGCGAACTTGAAGCCGTCGCCTTCCGCGCCCAGCCGGTTCGCCACGGGGACGCGGCAATTCTCGAAGATCACCATCGCCGTCGGCTGACTGTTCCAGCCGAGCTTGCGCTCCTTGCGGCCGAAGGAGAGACCCGGCGCGCCCTTCTCGACGAGGATGCAGGAGATGCCCTGCGCGCCCGTCCCGCCCGTGCGCAGCATGCAGGCATAGAGATCGGCGGCGCCGCCGCCGGAGATGAAGGATTTGCTGCCGTTGACGATGTAGTGATCGCCGTCCCGCACGGCGCGCGCCGAAAGCGAGGCCGCGTCGGAGCCCGCGCCGGGCTCGGTGAGGCAATAGCTCGCCAGATGCTCCATCGTCATGAGCTTCGGCAGGAAGCGGCGGCGCTGGGCATCGTCGCCGAAGCGGTCGATCATCCAGGCCACCATGTTGTGGATGGTCAGGTAGGCCGCGGTCGAGACGCAAGCCGCCGCCAGCTCCTCGAAGACCAGCGCCGCATCGAGCCGGGTCAAGCCGCTGCCGCCCGAGCTCTCGCGCACGTAGATGCCGGCGAAGCCCAAAGCGGCGGCGGCGCGCAGGGTCGCAACGGGAAAGACGCCGTCTTCGTCCCAGCGCGCGGCGTGCGGCGCCATTTCGTCCTCGGCGAATTGCCGCGCCGTTTCCTGGACCGCGCGCTGCTCTTCGGAAAGCTCGAAATCCATGCCGTCCCCGCTGCGCCTCTGGCAGAGCGGATGATACATGGATTAGGATCGGCCGCCATGGTCCAGAACAAGTCGACGGCCGATGCGATTCTCGACGCTGCGCAGCGGCTCATTCAGACGCGTGGCTACAACGCCTTCAGCTATCGCGACATCGCCCAGGCGCTCGGCATCCGCTCCGCGAGCATCCATTATCATTTTCCCACCAAGACCGATCTCGGCGCGAGATTGGCGGCGCGGTATCGCCGGCTGTTCCGCGCCGAGCTCGACGCGATCGTGGAAGGCGAGCCGGATGCGGTAGAGCGGCTGTTGAAATTCGCCGATCTGTTTCAGCAGACTTTCGAAGTCGAAAGCCGCCTTTGCCTATGCGGCATGCTCAGCGCCGAGATCGCGACGCTGCCGGAAGGCGTCGCGGCGGAGGTCGAGGGCTTCTTCCGCGACACCGAGGCTTGGCTCGTCGCCGTCCTCGAGGAGGGGCGCAAGGCCAAGCGGTTTTCCTTTTCGGGACCCGCCAAGGAGCAGGCACGGCTTCTGCTGGCGCTGCTCGAGGGAGCGATGGTCGTCGCGCGCGGCCTGCGCGACAGGGCGCATTTCAGGTCCATGGCCGGGAACTACATCGCGCAAATGAAGCCGCAAACGGCGCGGGCCGCACGGTAGAGCGCCGCCCGAAGAAGGATTGACGCCGGCGGTCGCCAGGTTTAATCTCTCTACCTATCAATAGGTAGGGAGACCTGACCCAAAGCAAATTTTCAAACCAACACGACATCTCGCGTGGTGAGCCATGGCGATCGACGAGACGTGAGTGAACGAGCTTGTCGGCAAAATGGTAGGCGAGATGGGCGCGGCGATGTCCGCCGCGCTGATCGTGCAGGGCGATCGGCTATTAGCGGATCGTACTCGGCCCCAGACCTTGTTGCTGGACCGATATTGCTAGCGCAAGCAAGGAGAAAGCGATGCCCACTCCCGATCAGAAAACCGAGCACAAGTCATTCACCAGTCCCGAAGAAATTCGGAATTTCCCAAACGGCAGAGCCGAGATTCTCACGATCGGCGGCGCGGAGGTTGGTCGCCTGGTCTTTAACCCGGGTTGGCGATGGTCGAGTGATGTCAAACCGATCGCCAAGACCTCGAGTTGCGAGGCTCCGCACTTTCAGTATCATGTGGCCGGAAAGCTTGCCATCCGGATGGACGATGGAACCGAATTCGTCGCTGGCCCAGGGGACATCACGTCTCTGCCCAAGGGCCATGACGCATGGGTGGTCGGTGACGAGGCCGTTGTTGTGGTCGACTGGTTTGGCGCCAGCAACTACGCCAAGCAAACCCGATAGGTGTTTTGATCCCCAAAACCAGACACGAGGAGGCAATCATGGCGCGCAAGTATGTCGACTGTCGGCAATTTCCGAGCGAGGCGAAGTGCACGGTTGCTATTTCCGCGGACAGCGAGAAAGAGTTGATAGAAGTCGCGATGCAGCATGCGGTGGTGGTCCATGGCCACAAGGACACGCCCGAATTTCGGGGGCAACTGAAGATGGCAATCAAAGAAGGTATGCCGCCCGCCTGAAAATTCGTCCTGACGCCGGCTGGGACGAGCCGCCGGGTTAAGCGTATCTGTATCGACAAAAGTATATTTAATCTCGTGCTCGAAGCACGCCGTCAGTTGACGGCTGAGCGGAGGAGATTCCCATGTTCATTGCACGATGGCGGGTCGATGCCCGTTTCGGCCACAAGCAGAAGGTCATCGACATGCTCAAGAACTGGGCGCGCGAGATCGCGCCGCAAGCCGGCTGGGCGGAGCGCAACGGGCGGCTCCTGACCGGCTCGATCGGCACGGCCGAGGCGACGATCGAGCACGAATGGAGCATCGACAGCCTTGCCGAGCTCGAGCAGGTCTGGGCGAAGCTCGGCGCGCTCGAAACGCACCGGAAATGGGGCCAGGAGCTCGAACCTTATGTGGTCTCCGGCTCCTCCCGCTGGGAGATCCTGCGCGTCGTATAGCCGGGTGCGATCGCGGTCCGATTGCCACGTTGCCGCGCGCTGCCTATCATGCGAGCAGCGTTTCGCTGCTCCGAGGCATCGCATTGGCCCGCTCGCCCATAGAACCGCTCGGCGCTTATCCGCGCGTTCGCTTGCGCCGCAACCGGCGCGACGAGTGGTCGCGGCGCCTCGTCGCCGAACATGCGCTTACGCCCGCGGATCTGATTTGGCCGGTCTTCGTGCATGACGGCAAGGAGGCGCGCCAGCCGGTCGCATCGATGCCCGGCGTCGATCGCCTGTCGATTGCGGCGCTGATCGACGCGGCGGGCGAGGCGAAGGGCTTGGGCGTTCCGCTCATCGCCATCTTTCCGGCGACTCCGCCGGAGTGCAAGACGCCCGACGGCGAGGAGGCGCTCAATCCCGAGAATCTGGTCTGCCGCGCCGTGCGCGCGGCGAAGGCGGCGCATCCCGATCTCGGCGTGATGTGCGACGTGGCGCTCGATCCCTTCACCACGCACGGGCATGACGGCGTCCTGCGCCATGGCGATGTCGCCAATGACGAGACGGTGGCGATCCTCTGCCGTCAGGCGCTGGTCGAGGCCGAGGCCGGCGCCGATGTCATCGCGCCCTCGGACATGATGGATGGGCGCGTCGGCGCCATCCGCGACACGCTCGACGCCAAGGGCTTCGAGCATGTCCGCATCATGTCGTATGCGGCGAAATACGCCTCGGGGTTCTATGGCCCGTTCCGCGACGCCGTCGGCTCGAAATCGGCGCTGGGCAAGGCCGACAAGCGCGGCTATCAGATGGATCCCGCGAATGGCGACGAGGCGCTGCGCGAAGTGGCGCTCGATCTCGCCGAGGGCGCCGACATGGTGATGGTGAAGCCCGGCCTGCCCTATCTCGACATTCTCCGCCGCGTCAAGGAGCAGTTCCGGGTCCCCACATATGCCTATCAGGTGAGCGGCGAGTACGCGATGCTGCAGGCCGCGATCGAGCGCGGCTGGCTCGACCCCTCCGTCGTCCTGGAGACGCTCATCGCCTTCAAGCGCGCCGGCGCCGACGGGGTGCTGACCTATTCGGCGCTGGCGGCGGCGAAGCGCCTCAGGGCCGGCTGACCCAGGTTTCGAGGAAGCGTGCGACCGCCAGATCATGCCAGGCGGTGCGGCGGTCGCCGCCCTCGAAGCCGACATGCCCGCCGCGCGCCGTGATGAGCGGAATGAGGTTCGGGTTGCGCCGCCATACGAAATCCAAATAGGGCTCGGACGGAATCCAGGGATCGTCGAGCGCGTGGATGACGAGGGTCGGCACCGCGATGCCCGCGAGGTAGTGCCGGGCGGCGCTGCGCTCGTAATAATCCGTGGCCCCGGCGAAGCCGTTGCGCGGCGCGCTGAAGCGGTCGTCGAACTCCCAGATGCTGCGCGCGGCGAGGATGGCGCGGCGCTCCGCCCCCGTCACCGCGGCGATCGGGGCGACCGCCTCTTTGCGCATGTATTTGAGCAAGTAATATTGATAGAGCGCGTTGCGCCGGCGCATGAGCCGTCGCGCCGTCCCTGCCAGGTCGAGCGGCGCCGAAATCGCCACGGCGGCGCGGAGCGGCGCCCGCCTGCCCTGCTCGCCCAGGAATTTGAGCAGCATGTTGGCGCCGAGCGAATAGCCCGCCGCCACCACCCCATGCGCCACGAGCGCGCTCGGCAGCGCCGCAAAGGCCAATCCCAAATCCTCGCTGCGCCCGGCATGATAATGCCAGCGGCTCAGAGCGCGCGACGGGCCCGCGCCGCGCAAATTGAGCCGCAGCACCGGCCAGCCCAAGGCCAGCAGATGCGCCGCGGTCCGCCGCATGTAGAAGCTGGTCTCCTCGCCGCTCAAGCCGTGGAGGAGAACGACGAGCGGCTTCGCGCCGATGCCCGCGGCGGGCCGGCCGAGCGCGCCCGAGAGCCGATCGCCGCTGCCGTCGCCGAGCGGCAGTTCGAGCCGCTGGTGCGGGTGATCCGCGAGCCGCACCCGGGCGCGGACGAGAAAGTTGCGCATGGTCTGGAGATCGCCGCCCCACCACGGCGCGCGCGGGACGAAAGGGGCAAGTCCGAGATCGGCGAGAGCCGGGGCTTGGCTCAGCCAAGCTTGATCCATGTCAGCTCGTGCTTGTTGTGGTGGAGATGGACGAGGCGCGAGCCCGGAATGGCCGCGAACTGACGGGCGATCGCATGGTCGGTCTGCCCCTGGAACTTGACCGTACATACAAAGCGCCGGCAGGTCCCCGCCGCGAGCCACCCCTCGACGAGGCCCAGAAGGCGCGAGGGATAGCAGACAACATCCGAGAACAGCCAGTCAACCCTGGCGAAGCTCCGCGGGTCGAGCGCGAAGGCGCTGGCGCGGCGAAACTCGATTCCGGCGAGGCCCGCGACGCGCGGGTCGAGCGCTGCCTTGTCGACGCTGACGACCCGCGCGCCCAGCCCATGCAGCACCCAGCTCCAGCCGCCCGGACTGCTGCCGAGGTCGAGACACAGCTCGCCCGCCTGCGGCCGCACGCCCAAGACCGTGAACAGCTCCCAAAGCTTGAGATAGGCGCGGCTCGGCGGTGCGTTCCGGTCCTCGAGGAAGCGGACCTCGCCGTTGGGAAAGGGGCTGCTGCAGTGCTGCGCCGCAAGCAAGGTATCCCGGTCGAGGAGCGTCCAGGAGCCGAGCGGCGCCGTGGGCGCGGCATCGCCGAAGCGGAGCGGCTTCGCCGAGACCTTGGGCAGCTTCTCCGCGATCAGCGCCGCCCGCCGATGCTGGCGGTGCCCATAGAGCGCCCAGTTCCGCTGCATCGCCCGGAGCTGCTTCGCTGCATCGCCGATCGAAGCGATGCCGAGCCGCACCGGGTCGAGCCAGACATTCGCCGCCCAAGCCACCGGGCGCTGCGGTCCCTGCGCCAGCACCAGCCGTCCATGCACCTCGAGCGTGGCGTCGCCGAGCTCGTAGATCAGTTCGTCGGCGAACCCTTCGGGCGCGAGATATCCCGTGATTCCCCGCGACTCGGCCAACGCGCTCAGCCCAGAAGGAAGTCGCTCACCAGCGCGGTCTGGTCATCCGCCATCAGGGCCGGCGCGTGGCCAATGCCCGGCAGCTCGACGAGGCGGGCGCGCGGGCCGCGCTGCGTCATGGCCGCCGCATCGGCGCTGCGCAGGACGTCCGACTCGGCGCCGCGCAGCACCAGTGTCGGGCAGCGGATCGCATCCCAAGTCGCCCACAAATCGATGTCCTGCGCCGGCAGGTCGTGGAAGGCATCGCCGATGCGCGGATCGTAGGCGAGGGCGAGAGTGCCGTCGGGCCGGCGCCGGGCGCTGTGGAGGGCGAGATGCTGCCATTCCGCGTCGGACAGCGGCCCGAACGGCGCGGCGATGCGGCGCAGCGCCGCCTCTAGCGCCGTAAGATCGGCAAAGCTCGGGTCGCGTCCGACATAGCCGCCGATGCGCGCCAGCCCCTCTGCCGCGACCACCGCGCCGACATCGTTCAGCACCAGCCGGCGGATCGGCGTTCCCGGCAGGGCCGCGAGTGTCATGCCGATGATGCCGCCCATCGACGTGCCGACCCAATCGACCTCCTCGACGCCGAGGCGCGCGATGAGCGCCGCGACATCGCCGAGATAGAGCGGCAAGCCGTAATCCTCGGGATGGCGGAGCCATTCGCTGCGGCCGCGGCCGGGCATGTCGGGACAAACGATGCGGCAGCGCTCGGCCAGGCGCTCGGCGAGAAAGTCGAAATCCCGGCCGTTGCGGGTGAGGCCGTGGACGCAGACCACGGTCCGGCCCAGCGGCGGCCCCGGCCATTCGGTATAGGCAAGACGGTGAAACCCGTGCGGCCCGAGGCATAAGAGGCTGCTTTCAATCATGCTCCGACCATTGCCCAGGCATGGCGTCGAGCGCAAGCGATTGTCGAAGGCGCGGGCGTGCGGTAAGACCACCGGCCGACAACCGGACAGGGAAGCCGCAATGCCCGCAAAAGGGCCGCTCTCGGGCATCACCGTCGTCGATGTCTCGCGCATCCTCGCCGGTCCCTATTGCACCATGCTGATGGCGGAGATGGGCGCGCGCGTGATCAAGGTCGAGCCGCCCGGCAAGGGCGACGACGCGCGCGAATATGGCCCCTTCCGCGCCGGCAAATCGGCCTATTTCGCCTCGGTCAACCGCGGCAAGCAATCGATCGCGCTCGATCTCAAGAGCGCCGCCGACAAACGCATCTTCGAGCTTCTCCTCGCCAGGGCCGATGTGGTGGTCGAGAATTTTCGGCCGGGCACGATGGAAAAGCTCGGCTATGGCTGGGAGACGCTGCATCCCAAATATCCGCGGCTGATCTACGCCGCCGCCTCGGGCTTCGGCCATACCGGACCTTATGCGCAATATCCCGCCTACGACATGGTCGTGCAGGGGCTGGGCGGGATGATGAGCATCACGGGATATCCCGGCCAGCCGCCGGCGCGGGTCGGCATGTCCATCGGCGACATCGGCGCCGGGCTCTATACCGCGATCGCGGTCAATGCCGCCCTCCTCCACCGCGAGCGCACGGGCGAGGCGACCAAGGTCGATATCGGCATGCTCGATTGCCAGATCGCGCTGCTGGAGAACGCGGTCATGCGCTACACCGTGCTGGACGAGATCCCCGGCCCCTTGGGCGCGCGCCACCCCACCATCACGCCCTTCCAGGCCTTCGCGACATCCGACGGCAATCTCATCGTCGCCGCCGGCAATGACAACCTGTACCAGAAATTCTGCGCCACCCTCGCGCGCCCGGATCTGGCGACGAGCCCGCTCTACCGCAGCAACGATCTGCGCATGCAAAACCAAAGGCGCCTCCAAGACGAGATCGAGCGCGCACTCAAGCAAAAGACCACGGCGCAATGGATCGCGATCCTGGAGCCGGCGGGTATTCCCTGCGGGCCCATCAACAACGTGGCGCAAGCGCTCGCCCATCCGCAGGTGGCGGCGCGCAACATGCTGGTGACCGTCGAGGACAAGGCGGCCGGCACCTTGCGGCTTGCCGGCAACCCGCTCAAATTCAGCGCCTTCGCCGATCCGCCGATGCGCGACCCGGCACCCGACCTCGATGGCGACCGCGCCGCCATTCTCAGGGAGCTGGGACTTTGACTGCGCTCTGATTGCCGAAAGAGGAGACCCGCCATGCAGGCCAACCGTTTGGAGCCGATGCTCGATCCCCGGGCCTTGGCGCGCCAATTGTCGAACAAGCTGCTGATCGACGGCGCGATGGTGCCGGCGGTGAGCGGCAAAAGTTTCGCCGTGGTCAATCCGGCGACGCAGGAGCGTGTCGGCGACGCCGCCGAAGGCAGCGCCGCCGATGTCGATGTCGCGGTCGCCGCGGCGGCCAAGGCGCAGAAGAGCTGGGCCAAGCTCGCCGGGCGCGAGCGCGGCCGCCTCGTCCATGAATGCGGCCGCGTGCTCGGCGAGCATGTCGAGGAACTGGCGCGGCTCATCACGCTCGAGACCGGCAAGGCGATCCGCACCGAAAGCCGCGTCGAGGCCGGCGTCTTTGCCGATGTGCTGGTGTTTTACGGCGGGCTGGGCTCGGAGCTCAAAGGCGAGTCCGTGCCGTTCAAGCCCGGCACGATCACGTTGACCCAGCGCGACCCGATCGGTGTCGTCGGCGCGATCATTCCCTGGAACGTGCCGTTGCTCCTGATGGCGCTCAAGATCGCGCCGGCGATGGTGGCAGGCAATGCGGTGGTGGTGAAGTCGGCGGAAGAAGCGCCCTTGACCGTGCTGCGCGCCTGCCAGGTGATGAACCAGGTGCTGCCGCCAGGCGTCCTCAACATTCTCTCCGGCGACGGGCCGGGCTGCGGCGCGCCGCTGGTGGCGCACAAGGGCGTCGGCAAGGTGACCTTCACCGGGTCGGTCGAGACCGGCAAGATGGTTTACAAATCGGCCGCCGAGAAGCTCATTCCGGTGACGCTGGAATTGGGCGGCAAGAGCCCGATGATCGTCATGGGCGACGCGGATCTGGACAAGGCCGTGGACGGCGCGGTGATCGGCATGCGCTTCACCCGCCAGGGCCAGAGCTGTACGGCGGCGAGCCGCATCTTCGTGCATGAATCGATCCACGACGCCTTCATCGACCGCCTCAAGGCCAAGGTCGATGCGATGAAGATGGGCGATCCGCTCGACGAGGCGACCGATATCGGCTCGATCATCTCGCGCCAGCAATACGACAAGGTGATGAGCTACATCCGCCTGGGCGAGGAAACCCGCGGCGCCAAGGCGATCCGCTGCTCTGCCATGCCCAAGGACCAGAAGCTCGCGCCGGGCTATTTCGTGCAGCCCGTGATCTTCACCGGCATCGCCAACGACAATAGCCTGGCGCGCGAGGAGATCTTCGGCCCGGTCACCTGCATCATCAAGTTCAGGGACTATGAGGAGGCGATCCGCCAGGCGAATGACAGCGACTACGGCCTCGCCGCGACGATCTGGACGCGCGATCTCAAGACCGCGCTCGACGCGACCCAGCGGCTCGAGGCAGGGCTCGTCCAGGTCAACCAGAACATGGTGGTGCAGGCCAACATGTCCTATGGCGGCATCAAGCAATCGGGCCTCGGCAGAGAAGCCTCGCTCGAGGCCATGCTCGAGCACTTCACGCACAAGAAGACCATCATCGTCAACCTCGGCTGAGACGCAGGCCGGCGCAAGCGAAGCCGCCCATGCGGATGAAGCTGCAGCTTCGCTTGCTGTTGGGGTTTGGCGTCATTGTCCTCGCCGTTCCGGCTGCCGGCTATCTGTGGCTGCGGACTTCGCTGCCGCTGACCGCGGGCCAGGTGACGCTGCCCGGCCTCGCCGCGGCGGCGCGAATCACCCGCGACAGCCATGGCATTCCGACGATCGTCGCCGCCAGCGAACACGACGCCGCCTTCGCGCTCGGCTTCCTGCATGCGCAAGATCGCCTGTTCTCGATGGATGCGATGCGCCGCTACGGCGCCGGGCGGCTCTCCGAATGGTTTGGCGAGCGCACCGTCCCGATCGACCGGACCATGCGCACTCTCGGCATTTACCGCGCCGCCGAGCGGCAATTGGCGACGCTCTCGCCGGAGACGCGGATGGTGTTCGACGCCTATGCCGCCGGCGTCAATGCTTTCCTCGCGACGCGGCGCGGCGCGCTGCCGCCGGAATACTACCTCCTGCGCATCAGCCCGGAGCCGTGGCGGCCGGCGGATTCGCTGGTTTGGGCGAAGCTCATGGATCTGCAACTCACCGGCAACTACCGCGGCGAGTTGCTGCGCGCCCGGATGCTGCAGCACCTGACGCCGGCGCAGCTCGCGATCCTCTATCCGCCCTATCGCGAGGACGCGCCGGTGACGCTCGAGGAGATGCACTCGATGCTGAAGCGGCTGCCGCTCGACGATGTCGCGGCGATGCTGCCGCCGACCGCCGGGCCGCAGCCTGCGTCCAACAATTGGGTGCTCTCCGGCACGCGCACCGCATCCGGCAAGCCGCTTCTCGCCAATGATACGCATCTCGACTACTCGGCGCCGGGCGTGTGGTATCTCGTCCGCGAGGAGATTCCCGGCCTCACCCTCATCGGCGTCACGGCGCCGGGCACGCCGTTCATCATCATCGGGCACAATGACCGCATCGCCTGGGGCTTCACCACCACTGGCGCCGATGTCGAGGATGTCTTCATCGAGAAGCCCGATCCGGCCGATCCCGCGCGCTATCTGGCGCCGGGCGGCGCACTGCCGTTCACGACCCGGCAAGAGACGATCCTCGTGCGCGACGGCGCGCCGGTCAGCTTGACGGTGCGCAGCACGCGGCACGGCCCCGTGATCTCCGACCTCGCGGCGGCGTCGAGCGGCGACGTGTTGGCGCTGCAGGCGACCTGGCTTTCCGATGACGACCGCTCGCCCGATGCCATTCCGGAAATGGTGCGGGCGCGCAATTGGAGCGAGTTCAAAGCGGCTCTCGAGAATTGGGCGGCGCCGATGCAGAACATCGTCTATGCCGATATCGACGGCAACATCGGCTTCATCGCGCCGTCGCGCGTGCCGATCCGCGGCAAGGGCGACGGCTGGCTGCCGGCGCCGGGCTGGACGGGCGAGTACGACTGGACGGGATACATTCCCTTCGACGCCCTGCCCAGCGCCTACAATCCGCCGAGCGGACGCATCGTCAGCGCCAACAACAAGATCGTGCCGGACAGCTATCCTTATCTGCTGACGCGCGACTGGGAGCTGCCGGAGCGCGCCGAGCGCATTATCGAACTGGTCGACCGCGCGCCGCGCCAATCGCCCGACAGCACCGCCGCGATCCAGGCCGACGATGTCTCGCTGAGCGCGCGCCGGCTGCTGCCGCTCATGCTCGGGCTGACGCCGAGCGCGCCAGGCCGCGCTCCCGCACTCCAGCGCCTTGCGGCATGGGATGGACGCATGGACCGCGACCGGGGCGAGCCGCTGATTTTCGTCGCCTGGCTCAGGGAACTGCTTCGCGGCCTGCTCGCCGACAAGCTCGGCGTCGATTTCGATGCCTATTGGAGCCTGCGCCCTGATCTGGTCGAGCTGGTCCTGAGCCAGCACCAGGATTGGTGCGCTGGCGGCACGCCGCGCAGCGAGACTTGCGCCGATGCGCTCGCAGCCGCGCTCGACCGCGCACTCGACGAATTAAGACGGCGCTATGGCGCGGATATGGCGGGCTGGCGCTGGGGAGCGGCGCATCCCGCGGTGTTCGAGAGCGCCTTGTGGTCGCATGTGCCGATCATCGGCGCGTGGCTCGACCTCTCGATCCCCGTCGACGGCAGCAACGACACGGTCAATGCCGGCGCGATGGCGATCCGCGATCCGCTGCGGCCGTTCATCGCCCGCCATGGCCCGACCTTGCGCATGATCATCGATCTCGCCGATCCCGCCGCCGCGCGCTTCATGATCACGCCGGGGCAATCCGGCAATCCGCTGTCGCGGCATTGGGGCGATCTCATGCGGCCATGGCGCGATGGCGCCTATCTCGGCTTCAGCGATGATTCCAGCGGCGGCGTCTTGGCGCTGAGCCCGCCGTGACGATGGTCTCGCACCCTCCGCGGCTGCGGGTCGGCGCAAATTCCGATAATCTCGAGGCCGAGGGAGGTCGCCGATGAAAGCCAACGGATTGCTGCCCGCTGCCTGCGCCGTTCTGCTGCTAGCCGGCGCGCCGCGACAGAGCGCCGCTGCCGAGCTGGTCCATGTCGGCATCACCAAACTTGCCAGCGACATCACGCTCTTCCTTGCGGACAAGAAGGGCTATTTCCGTGAGGCCGGCATCGAGGCCGATTTCGTGCCCTTCGATTCCGCGGCGAAGATGATCGCGCCCTTGGGCATCGGCGAGCTTCAGGTCGGCGCGGGCGCGCCCTCCTCCGGCCTCTATAATGCCGAGCGGCGGGGCATCGCGATCAAGATCGTCGCCGACAAGGCGACGGCGACGCGCAGCTACAGCTATAAGGCCCTGCTCGTCCGCAAGGCACTCGTCGACAGCGGAAAGTTTCGCTCGCTGGCGGACCTCAAAGGGCTGAAGGTCGCCGTCGTGGCCAAGGGCTCAGCCGACAACTCGATCCTGAACGAGGCGGCCAAGGCCGGCGGCTTGACGCTCGCCGAGCTCGACCGGGTCTACGTCCCGTTCCCGCAGCAACCGATCGCGCTGGACAACGGCGCCATCGATGCGGCGATCACGGCCGAGCCGGACGTGACCCGGGCGCTCCGGCTCGGCTCCGCCGTGCGCTTCATGCCGACGGCCGCGTTCTATCCGGACGAGGCCAGCGCCGTCATTCTCTATAGCGGCGACTTCATCGCCAAGCAGCGCGACACCGCGACCAGATTCATCGCGGCCTATCTCCGCGCAGTCCGCGACTACGACGCCGCGCTGAAGAACGGCAAGCTCGCCGGTCCCGGCGCCGAGGAGATCATTCGGCTTCTCGTCGAGGTGACGCAGACGCCCGATCCGACGATCTTCCGCGACATGGTGCCGTCCTGGTGCAATCCCGACGGCACGGTCAATATGGCCAGCATGAACAAGGACCTCGCCTTCTTCAAAGCCGAAGGCGAGGTGGCGCAGGATGCGAGCGTCGACGAGGTCCTCGATCCCTCCTTCGTCGACGCCGCGCTGAAGCGGATCGGACCTTCGCCGCAGGGGGCGGATTAAGGCCGCGCCGCGATCGCCGGCATTTGCCGCAAATGCGCGACGAATCGGCGTGATCTATAACCTTCGATCAATGTTCTTGCGCCTAAGCTTCCCGCTTGCGCTTCCGGCGATGACCGCACTTTGGCGGACCAAGCCATGCAGACTACCGCGTTATTCGAGAACCACCCGGCGCGCTCCGCGGCGCCGGGGTTGGAGCGGCGCAAGCACCGGCGCAAGTGCGGCATGTGGAATGCCCGGCTCGACACCGCGTCCGGTGCCTTCGCTTGCAACATCCTCAACATCTCCAAGGGCGGCGCCATGCTCTATCTCGCCGCGCCGGTCGCGCCGAAGCAAATTGTGACGCTCGCGGTCGAGCGCCTGGGTGCGCTCGGCGCCGAGGTGGTGTGGCGGCTCCACGACAAGAACAAAGTCGGCCTGCGCTTCACCGAGGAGCCCGACAAGGTCGCCGGCATCCTCGGCGATGTGCTGCCGCCCGATCCGCCGACGAATCTACAGCTCGGGATCTGACGTCAGCCTCCGCCGCGGCCGGCGGATGCGCGCTCGGCTGACGAAGCCCTGCCTTTTGTCCACAAGCATTGCGCTGCCCGCGGACGCTCGTCCATAATCGGCGAAAGAAATCGCTGGTTCAGGCGGGTTGAGGATGCCGGAAGGTCACAGCCGGGAATTGCAGCAGACGGCGCCTGCGGCGGCTAGCGCGTTGGCCGTTGCGCCGCAGCATTTCTACCGCACCGCAGCGCTCCCTTGCCCGTACATCCGGGGCCGGGTCGAGCGCAAGCTCGTCACCGAACTCGTCGGGCGAGACGCCCCCGCATTCTACAACCTGCTGTCGCGCGCCGGCTTCCGCCGCAGCCACAATCTCGCCTATCGTCCGGCCTGTCTCGGGTGCTCCGCCTGTCTGCCCGTGCGCATCCTGGTCGAGGACTTCGCCGAGACGCGCTCCCTGAAGCGCATCCGTCACGTCAACCGCGATTTACGGGCGCGCGCCGCCGTCGCGCATGCGGCGCTCGATCAGTACCGGCTGTTCGTGCGCTACCAGCGCTCGCGCCACGCCGATAGCGACATGGCGGCGATGACCTACGGCGATTATCGCGCGATGATCGAGGAGAGTCCGGTCGCGACCCGGCTCATCGAGCTGCGCGAGGGGGCGGGCATCCTCCTCGGCGCGTGCCTGGTCGATGTCCTCGATGACGGCCTCTCCGCGGTTTACAGCTTCTATGATCCCGAGCGCGGCAAGCGCAGCCTCGGCACCATGCTCGTCCTGGCGCTGGTCGACGAGGCGCGGCGCCGGCGGCTGCCCTATGTCTATCTCGGCTACTGGATCGCCGAGAGCGCGAAGATGGCGTACAAGGCGCGCTTCCATCCGCTCGAAGCGCTCGAGCCCGGAGGTTGGCGCCGGATCATCGGATGAGATCGAGCCCCGCGGGAGACCCGCCGCTCGCCCTCGACACTCCCATCGGCGACGAGGTCAAAGACACCACGTGCTACATGTGCGCCTGCCGCTGCGGCATCAAGGTGCATTTGAAGGGTGGCGGCATCCGCTATATCGAGGGGAACCGCGATCATCCCGTGAACCGCGGCGTGCTCTGCGCCAAGGGCGCCGCCGGCATCATGCAGCATTATTCGCCGGCCCGCTTGCGCCGACCGTTGCGGCGCATCGGCCCGCGCGGCAGCGGCGAGTTCCGCGAGATCGACTGGTCGGAGGCGCTCGACACCGCGACCGAATGGCTCGGCGCCATCCGGCGCAGCGATCCGAAGAAACTCGCCTTCTTCACCGGGCGCGACCAGTCGCAGGCGCTGACCTCGTGGTGGGCCACGCAATTCGGCACGCCCAACTATGCCGCGCATGGCGGGTTCTGCACGGTCAATCTGGCGGCGGCCGGCTTCTATACGATCGGCGGCTCGTTCTGGGAGTTCGGCGAGCCCGATTGGCAGTTGACGCGATACTTCCTGCTCTTCGGCGTGGCCGAGGACCATGATTCGAACCCGATCAAGATCGGCCTGGGCCGGCTCAAAGCGCGCGGCGTCAAGATCGTCTCGGTCAATCCCGTGCGCACGGGATATTCGGCGATCGCCGATGACTGGCTCGGCATCCGGCCCGGCACCGACGGGCTCCTGGTGCTGGCGCTGGTGCATGAGTTGCTGCGCGCGGGCAAGGTCGATGCGCCCTATCTCGCGCGCTACACCAACGCGCCCTGGCTCGTCATCGACGACCCCGGCGCGCCCGACCACGGCCTTTTCGCGCGCGGCGCCGATGGCGAGCCGCTGATCCGCGACCGCCGCGACGGCCGCATCCTTTCAGCCAAAGACCCGGCGGGCGATCCCGATCTCAAAACCGAGGCGCGGCTCGCCGACGGACGGCGCGCCCGGCCGGTCTTCCGCCTCATCGCCGAGCGCTACCGCGATCCGCGCTATGCGCCGGCACAGGCGGAGCGCGAGACCGGGATTCCCGCCGCGCGCATCCGGCGCCTCGCCGCCGAGCTCGCGCATGCCGCCTTTGCCGAAGCGGTGGTGATCGAGCAGGCCTGGACCGACTGGGCCGGCCGCGTTCATCCCCGTATGGTCGGCCGGCCCGTGAGCATGCATGCGATGCGCGGCATTTCCGCGCATTCGAACGGGTTTCACACCGGCCGCGCCATTCACCTCCTGCAGATTCTGCTCGGCAGCATCGATACGCCCGGCGGCTTCCGCTTCCAGCCGCCCTATCCGAAACCCATTCCGACGCCGCCGAAGCCGGCGGGGCGCGCGCGCGAGGTAGCGCCGGGGCTGACCTTGGCGGGGGCGCCGTTGGGCTTTCCGACCGGGCCGGAGGATCTCCTGGTCGAGCCGGATGGGCGGCCCTCGCGCATCGACAAGGCCTTCTCCTGGGAGGCGCCGCTCGCGGCGCACGGCCTGTTTCAGCTGGTCATCCACAACGCTGCGAACGGCGATCCCTATCCGATCGACACGCTCTTTCTCTACATGGCCAATGCGAGTTGGAACACCGCCATGAACCCGGCGGGGACGATGGCGATGCTGGCGGCGCAAGACCCGTCGACCGGCGAATACCGCATCCCCCACATCATCTATTCCGACGCCTACGCCTCGGAGATGGTCGCCTTTGCCGATCTGATCTTGCCGGACACGACCTATCTCGAGCGCTGGGATTGCATCTCGCTGCTCGACCGGCCGATCTCCGATGCCGACGCCGCGGCCGACGCCATCCGCCAGCCGGTCCTCGCGCCCGACCGCGACGTCCGTCCGTTCCAGGACGTGCTCATCGAGCTGGGGGCGCGGCTCGAGCTTCCCGGCCTCGTCCATGCCGGCGGCGCGCCGCGTTATCGCGGTCTTTACGCCGATTACATCGTCAATCACGAGCGCGGGCCCGGCATCGGCTCGCTGGCGGGCTGGCGGGGTGCGGCAGGCGACCGGCACGGCGTCGGCGCACCCAATCCGCGCCAGCTCGATGCCTATCTCGCGCATGGCTGCGTCTGGCGCCACGAAATCCCCGCGAGCGCCCGCTATTTCAAGCACGCCAACCGGGATTATCTCGCCTGGGCCGTCGGCATGGGCTTCCTGGTCAAGCCCGAGCCCGTGGTGCTGGAGCTCTATAGCGAAACCTTGCAGCGTTTCCGTCTCGCGGCGGAAGGACACGGGCCGGTGCAGCCGCCGGACCAACACCGCCGGCGCATCGCCACCTATTTCGATCCGCTGCCGATCTGGTACCCGCCCTTCGAGGGCGCATCGGACGATGCCGATTTTCCGCTTCATGCGGTGACGCAGCGGCCGATGGCGATGTACCACAGCTGGGGCTCGCAGAATGCTTGGCTGCGCCAGATTCACGGCGAGAACTGCCTCTTTCTTCACCGCGATCTGGCGGCGGCGCACGGCATTGCCGATGGCGATTGGCTGAAAGTGACGAGCCGGCACGGCGCCATCACGGTGCAGGCGCGACCGATGGACGGCGTCAACCGCGATACCGTGTGGACCTGGAACGCCATCGGCAAACGCGCCGGCGCTTGGAATCTCGCGCCCGACGCCGCCGAGGCGAAGCGCGGGTTCCTGTTGAACCACCTCATTGCCGAGCTGCTGCCGGCGCGGCAGGACGGCTTCCGCTACGCCAACGCCGATCCCGTGACCGGCCAGGCCGCCTGGTTCGACCTGCGCGTGCGCATCGAGAAGGTCGCGGCCGCGAGCGAGACGGCGCCGCAATTCGCGCCGCAGGCGCTGCCGCCGGGGTTGCCGGAACGGCAACGCGTGTTGCGCTACGGCGCCGAGTTCCGCGCGGCAAGCGGGCGATGACCAGCCTGCCCGCCAATCCCGGCGCCAAGCGTCTCGGCCTCGTCATCGATCTCGATACCTGCGTCGGCTGCCATGCCTGCGCCGTGCACTGCAAGGAATGGAACAGCGGCGGGATCGCCGGGCCGCTCACCGATCTCGACCCTTATGACACCGAGCCCGACGGCGTCTGGTTCAACCGCGTCCATAGCTTCGAGGTCGGCGAGGGCGCTGCCGGGCGGACCGTGCATTTCCCGCGCTCGTGCCTGCATTGCGCCGAGCCCGCTTGCGTCACCGTCTGTCCGACCGGCGCCAGCTACAAGCGCGCCGAAGACGGCATCGTCCTGGTGAACGAGGCGCTCTGCATCGGCTGCAAGCTGTGCTCCTGGGCCTGCCCTTACGGCGCGCGCGAATTCGACGGCAATGAAGGCGTCATGAAGAAATGCACGTTGTGCATCGACCGCATCTACAACGAGACGCTCGATCCCGCCGACCGCGTGCCCGCTTGCGTTGCGACCTGCCCGGTTTCGGCCCGGCATTTCGGCGATCTCGGCGATCCCCAATCCGAAGTGTCGCGCCTCGTCGCCGAGCGCGGCGGCTACGACCTCATGCCCGAACTCGGCTATGCCCCGACCAACAAATATCTGCCGCCGCGCCGGCGCTGCGATACCGCAATCGCTGCGGAATTGCCGGATGCGGCGCCGGCGGGCGGGTTCCTCGGCTGGCTCGATCGCCTGCTTTCCGGCTGAACGATCTTGCACCCGGCGGCGTCGATCATCGTCTTCACGACGCTCTCCGGCGCGGGCTACGGGCTTGTCTTCTGGCTCGGCATCGCCGCGGCCGGCGGCTGGTTGCGGGGTGACCGCGGATTCGGCGCGGCGGCGCTCGGCCTCGCGCTCGTTGCGGTCACCGCCGGGCTCTTGGCCTCGACCTTTCATCTCGGCCGGCCGGAGCGAGCCTGGCGAGCCGTCTCGCAATGGCGCAGCTCATGGCTGTCGCGCGAAGGGGTCGCGTCACTCGCGACTTACATTCCCATTGGCCTCTTCGCCTGGGGCTGGGTCGTGCGCGGCTCAACCGGCGGATTCTCTGGGGCTTGCGCGCTTTTGGCCGCGGCCGGAGCGGCGGCAACGGTGGTCTGCACCGCCCATATCTATCGCTCGCTCGAGCCGATCGCGGCCTGGAGCAACGCCTGGGTCCCCGCAAATTATCTGGCGCTCGCGGCGATGACCGGGGCGTTGTGGCTGACGGCGCTCGCCGCGATCTTCGCTGTCGATGCGACGGCTGCGGCGTGGCTCGCGATCGCCGCGATCCTTGTCGCCGCGGGCCTGAAGCTCGGCTATTGGCGTCACATCGACCGGGCGCCCGGCATCAGCACCGCCGAGAGCGCCACCGGCCTCGGTTCCATCGGCCGCGTCCGGCTCTTCGAGGCGCCGCACACGAGCGAGAACTATCTGCTCAAGGAGATGGGCTTCCGCGTCGCGCGCAAGCATGCGCGGAAGCTGCGCCGGATCGCAGCGGCGCTCGCCTTCGCCCTGCCCCTGCTGCTGATGCTGTCGGTTCTCGCGCTCGACGACTGGCCGCGGCTCGTCGCCGCGCTCGCGGCGGCGCTTCTCGGCACCGGCGGCGTGCTGATCGAGCGCTGGCTCTTCTTCGCCGAGGCAAAGCACACGGTGACCCTCTACTACGGCGCGGCGCGCGCTTGACAGCGGCTACTCCGCCGCCGCGGCGCGGCGGCCCAATTGACGCAGGCAGCGGTCGATCCACTGCTTGGTGAGCTTCTCCTGGACGTCGTTTTGCGCCAGCCGCTCGTGCAGCGAGCGGAAATCGACGAAATCGAGTTCCTGATCCTGGTTGAAGCACGAGAACACCACGGTCTCGGCGCCGGTCGCGGGGTGCTTGTGGACCTGCAGGCACTGGCCGCAGATCTCCTTCATCATGCATTGCATCGGCGAATTGATCGAGGCGATGGCGCGGTGCGAGGGCTTGAGATAGGGCGCGAGCACGCCATGCCGTGCTGCCGCCACCGCCGCCATCATCGCGTCCGAGCCGATGACGATGAGCCGGTCGGCCTCGGCAAGCGCAATCTGCGAGGGCGCGATCCGGCCGGCGCCATAGGCCGTCATGGCCTCGACGATGTTGCCCACGAAGGCGCGATCCTGCGGCCGTGCCGGCGCAAAACCCGGCGCCTCGTCGCAGCACCAGATCACGACATCGCAGGCTTTTTCGATCTGCTCTGTCTTGTAGCGGTCGATCAGCTTCTTGTAGCCGGCGAAATAGAGCACCTTCGAGCCGGCGGCGCGCAGCGCCTGGCCGATCGAGAACAGCACCGCGTTGCCGAGGCCGCCGCCGGCAAGCGCCACGGTCTCGCCCGACGGAATCGCGGTCGGCGTTCCCGTCGGCCCCATCAGGATCACCGGCTCGCCCGGCTCCAGCAGCGTGCACAAATCGGACGAGCCGCCCATCTCCAGGACGATGGTCGAAAGCAAGCCGCGCTCGCGATCGACGGAGGCGCCGGTCATGGCCAGGCCTTCCATGGCGAGCGTGGTGCCGGGAACCCGCGTCGCGCGCGTCTCGTAATTCTGCAGGCGGTAGAACTGGCCCGGTCGAAAGGCGCGCGCCGCCTGCGGCGCCCGCACCACGACCTCGACGATGTTGGGCGTCAGCCGCACCACCTCGTGCACGCTCGCGCGCAGCTCGTCGTTGAGCTTGGCGACGAGGTCCTCGGGCGACGGCGCCTGCGGCGCGCGGCGCGCGAGCACGCGGCTCACCACGGGATAGCCCAGCTTCGCGCCGCCCATGGCCTTCACGACATTGCCGGAGAAGGAGGGATGGAGATCGCCGAAGAAGCTGACGGCGCGGCCGTCGGGATGGAGCGTCATGAGCACTCGCACCACCGCCGGCTTCGCCACGGGCTCGGGCGTCGCGGGATGGCCGTCTTCGTCGAGCGCCTGGAAATAGCGGCCGTCGATGATGACGTTCGGGTCCTCGCGGCCCAAGACCGTGTTGGGCTGCGTGCCTGCGGCGACGAGAATGGTGCGCGCCGGAAGTCTGATCTGCTCGCTCGCGTTCCGGGCGGGATTGTGACGCAGCAAGGTGATGGCGGCGGCGCGGCCCCATTCGTCGATTTCGACCGCCTCGGGCGTCAGCCCTTCGGCGAAGCGAATCCCCTCCTCCATCGCCTTCGCCACTTCCTCGTGGTTGAGCGTGTAACTCGGCGCATCGACCAGGCGCCGGCGATAGGCGATGGTGACGCCGCCCCACGACGTCAGCAGGCCGATGATGTCGGGCGCCCGCCCTTCGCGCGCCGCCGCCGCCCGTTCGGCGCGCAGCGCCCGCGCATGGGCGATGAACTCGTCGGCAGCCGCGATCTCCTCGGCCGCGCTCCAGCCGGCGCGCACCACAGCCTCGCCGCGCTCGGCCGAAAGCTGCTCATAGCGCGCCAGGAACTTCTCGACTTGAACCGGATAATAGGCGAGCGATTCCGTCGCGGTGTCGATCGCGGTGAGCCCGCCGCCGATCACCACGACCGGAAGCCGCACGTTCAGATTGGCGATGCTGTCGATCTTCGCCGCGCCGGTCAACTGCAGCGCCATGAGGAAGTCCGAGGCCTGGCGCACGCCTGGCGCGAGGCCGTTCCGCATCTGCACGATGGTCGGGCGCCCCGCCCCGGCGCAGAGCGCAATATGGTCGAAGCCCATGGCGAAGGCGTCGTCGATGGTGAGGGTGCCGCCGAAGCGGACGCCGCCGAACATGGTGAATTCGCTGCGCCGCTCGATCAGCAGGCGGATGAGCTTCAGGAAATTCTTGTCCCAGCGGACGGTGATGCCGTATTCGGCGACGCCGCCGAAGCCGGCCATGATGCGCTCGTCGAGCGCCTCGTACAGCTCGGATACGTCGCGGATGGGTCGAAACGGCGTGCGCTCGCCGCGCGCGCCGACGCCGGCGATGGTCTCGGGCAGCGGCTCGATCTTGAGGCCGTCGATCGCAATGACGGTGTGTCCGTCATTCATCAGGTGATGCGCGACGGTGAAGCCGGCGGGTCCGAGCCCGACCACCAGCACCTTGTAGCCCGTCGCGGGCTTGGGCAGCGGCCGGCGCAGATCGAGCGGGTTCCAGCGCGTCAGCAGCCCGTAGATCTCGAAGCCCCAGGGCAGCGACAGCACGTCCTTGAGCATGCGCGTCTCGACCTGCGGAATATCGACCGGCTCCTGCTTCTGGTAGATGCAGGCCTTCATGCAATCATTGCAAATGCGGTGGCCGGTGCCGGCGACGATCGGATTGTCGATCACGACGATGGCCAGCGCGCCCACCGAATATCCCCGCGATACCACCAGGTTCATCTCGGAGATCTTCTCTTCGAGCGGACAGCCCGCGAGGGTCACGCCGAAGACGCTTTTCTGGAAGACGCCGGTCTTCTTGTCCTTGAAGCCGTGCGAGCAGCTGTCCTTGCCCTGATTGTGGCACCAGATGCAGTAATTCGCGTGATCGAGCGCCCCGGTCAGATCCATGCCGGCATCGGTCAGCGTGAAGCCTTCGCGCCGGCGGCGGTGCTGCGGCGGCAGGCGCAGCATGGTCGCGCCATGCACGATTTCGGTCTCGACCGGCACCAGATGCTGCATGTCGAGCCGGTGCGGCACCTTGAAGAGGATGCCGCGGCGATGCCGCTTCTGCCCTTCCGGCGCGAGCGTTGCCCAAGCGGCATAGCGCGCCGCGACGTCAAGCTCGCTGGCATGATGCGCTTCGCTCTCCATCCAGCGCGCAACATGCGCGGCGAAGCTCGCTTCGGTCAGCGGACCGCCGATCAGCGCCTCGAGATCGCGCGCGGCGGCGGCGCCGTCGATCGCGGCGGCCTCGGCATGCGAGACGCCTTTGACCGCGCGCCGCTGCACGAAGAGCCGTTTGACCGTATAGAGCGGCGCGAGCGCATCGTGCCGCGCCTGCAAGGCGCGGATTTCGCCGGCGATGCCGAACAACTCGCCGATGAAATCCTCGACATGGGGCGCGAGATCGATGAGCAGCTCGGATTCGGCCTTGGCCTCGAGCGCTTCGGGCGCCCACCGGGCGGCGACCAGGCGGTCGTGCAGCGGCACATCGCTCGCGGCCAGATGCGCGATGAAGGCGCGGTCGAGCGCAACCAGCCCGTCGCGGCGATAGAGATCCGCGAAGACGAGGCCGTGCTTCAACGCAAGTTCCGTCACGCTCGCCTGATCTCCGGCTGGCCGCTGGCGATATCTAAGAAGTATTCGGCCGCTTCTCAATAGCCGAGCGCGCAGCCGTCCTTGCGCGGATCGGAGCCGCCGATCAGCACGCCGCGCGCCTGGTCGATCCAGATCGCCTGCCCGCCGCCCAAGGGCTTCTCGGCCCAGGCCAAGGCATGGCCGCGCCGGGCGAGGTCCTCGCCGACGGATTTGCCGATTGTCCGCTCGAGCTGGAGCGCGCCTTCGAAGGCGAAGCTGCGGGGCGTCTCGATGGCATGTTGCGGATCGAGGCCGCGGTCGAGAATCTGCGTCAGGAGATGGGCGTGGCCGACCGCCTGGTAGTTGCCGCCCATGACGCCGAAGGGCATCACCGCGCGGCCGTCCTTCATCAGCATGCCCGGGATGATCGTGTGCAGCGGCCGCTTGCCCGGCGCGATTGCGTTGGGATGGCCGGGGCTCAGGCGGAACATCGTGCCGCGGCTGTGCAGCAGCACGCCGCATTGTGGCGCCATGATGCCGCTGCCGAAATCGTGGAAGAGCGAGTTGATGAAGGAGATGGCGTTGCCGTCGCGATCGACGACGCAGAGATAGATCGTATCCTTGTGCTCCGGCTCGTCCCAGTCGACCGCTTCGGACGCCCGCTCGAGACGGATCTTCCCACGCACCGCTTCGGCATGGGCCTCCGACAGAAAGCGCGCGACCGGCACGGCAGCAAATTCGGGATCGCAAAAATACGCGTCGCGCCGGCGGTAGGCCGCCTTCGTCGCCTCGGCCAGGAGATGGATGCGGTCGGCGGCGCCGAAACGCTCGGACGCCAGATCGTAGCCGGCGAGCGTGCGCAGGATCATCAGCGCGGCGAGTCCCTGGCCGTTGGGCGGGCACTCGAAGACCTCGTGATCGCGATATGGCGCCGAGATCGGCTCGACGTATTCGGCGCGTTGCTGCGCGAAATCCTCGACCTCATGCAGGCCGCCCAGCGCCTTGAGGCGCGCGACGATGTCGGACGCGACCGGACCCTCGTAGAAACCCTTGCGTCCTTCGCGCGCGATGCGGCGCAGGGTCTCGGCCAACGCCGGATTGCGCAAGCGGTCGCCGACGCCCAGCACCTTCCCGCCAGGCGCGAAGATGCGCGAAGCCGCCGGATCGCGCGCCACCTTGGCCTGGAACAAGGCGAAGTCGAAGGCGACGCGCGGCGTCACCAGACAGCCTTCTTCGGCCAGCCGGATCGCCGGTTGGAGCAGTGCGCCGATCTCCCTGGTGCCGTGGTCGGCAAGCAGCGTGAGCCAAGCATCGACCGCGCCGGGAATGGTGACGGCGTGCGGCGATTCGATGTCGATGGCGCGCATGCCCTGGGCGACGTACCAATCGACGCTCGCCCGCATCGGCGCGCGGCCGGAGCCGTTGAGCGCCAAGGGCAGGCCGCCCCGGCGCGAATAGAGCACGAAGCAGTCGCCGCCGATGCCGGTCATGTGCGGCTCGGCGACGCAGAGCACGCCGGCGGCGGCGATGGCCGCATCGACCGCGTTGCCGCCGCCGCGCAGCATTTCGATGGCGGCCAGCACCGCGAGCGGATGCGAGCTCGCCACCATGGCTTCGCCGGCGATCGCGGCCGAACGGCCGGGCAGTTGGAAATCGCGCATGGTCCGACCCCTCATAGGCGGGGCCCTTGCGCCTAAACCGCTTGTCGCGCGCCGCCGCACCGCCTAATTTGCCTATCAAGCCAGAGAAAAACCAGACCGAAGGGACCCGATCATGATGGACGCCTTCGTCTATGACGGGCTGCGCACGCCGATCGGCCGACATGCCGGCGCGCTCGCGCCGGTGCGGCCGGACGATCTGCTGGCCGGCGTTATCCGCGAGCTCCTGAAGCGCAATCCGTTCAAGCCCGCGGACTATGAAGACGCGGTCATCGGCTGCACCAACCAGGCCGGCGAGGATGCGCGCAACGTGGCGCGTCACGCGGCGCTGCTCGGCGGCCTGCCGATCGAGACCGCCGGCGTCACCCTCAACCGTCTCTGCGGCAGCGGCCTCGCCGCGCTCATGGACGCCAGCCGCGCCGCGAGCTGCGGCCAGGGCGAGCTTTTCATCGCCGGCGGCGTCGAGAGCATGAGCCGCGCGCCCTTCGTCATGGCCAAGGCCGAGAGCGCCTATAGCCGCGACGCCAAGATCTACGATTCCACCATCGGCGCGCGCTTTCCCAACCCGCGCGTCGCCAAGGAATTCGGCCAGGACACCATGGCGGAAACGGCGGACAACGTCGCGCGCGAGCACGGCGTCAGCCGCGAGGAATCCGACCGCTTCGCCCTCGCCTCGCAGGAGAAGTACGCAAGCGCCAAGGCCGACGGATTTTATACCGCCGAGCTGCTGCCCGTGACGGTTCCGGGCGCCAAGAAGGGGACGAGCGCGACCGTCGATCAGGACGAGCATCCCCGCCCCAACACGACCTTGGAGCGGCTCATGGAATTGAAGCCGCTCGCGGCCAATGGCGTCGTCACCGCCGGCAATGCGTCGGGCATCAATGACGGCGCGGCGGCACTCATCGTCGGCACGCGCAAGGCCGGCGAGAAGGCGGGCGCCAAGCCCTTGGCCCGCGTCGTTGCGGCAGCGGTGGCGGGCGTGCCGCCGCGCGTCATGGGGTTGGGCCCGGTGCCGGCTTCGCAGAAGGCGCTCGCGCGCGCCGGCCTGGCGCTTAGGGATATGGACGTGATCGAGCTCAACGAGGCCTTCGCGAGCCAAGTGCTGGGCTGCCTCAAGCTCTTGGGCGTCGCTTTCGACGATAAGCGGATCAATCCCAATGGCGGCGCTATCGCCATCGGCCATCCCTTGGGCGCTTCGGGCGCGCGGCTCGCGCTCACGGCGATCCGCCAGCTTCATCGCAGCGGCGGGCGCTATGCGCTCGTCACCATGTGCATCGGCGTCGGCCAGGGCATCGCCTGCATCTTCGAGCGCGCAGGCTCGGCATGAGCGGCGCGGGCGACGCCAGGCTCGTCGAGCTGGAGCCGGCGCTCGCCTTCATCGAGGACGGCGCCATGCTGGCGGTTCCCGCGGACTATGCCGGCGTCGCCATGGCAGCGACCCGCGCGCTCATCCGCCGCGGCGTGCGCGGCCTTCATCTCGTCACCGTCCCGGCCGCGAGCTTGCAGGCCGACCTCCTCATCGGCGCCGGCGCGGTGGCGGTGATCGAGACCTCGGCGGTTGGTTTCGGCGAGCTGGGCGCGGCGCCGCGCTTTTCAGCCGCGGTGCGCGCCGGCACGGTCGCGATCAAGGACGCGACCTGCCCGGCGATCCATGCCGCGCTCCGAGCGAGCGAGATGGGCAATCCCTTCGCCGTCTTGCGCGGCATCATCGGCTCCGATCTGCTGGCGCAGCGCCCGGACTGGAAAGTCATCGACAACCCCTTCCCGCCGCACGATCCGATCGTGGCGCTGCCGGCGATCCGGCCGGATGTCGCGCTTTTCCACGCGCCGATGGCCGACCGCCTCGGCAATGTCTGGGTCGGGCGGCGGCGCGACCTCTTCACGCTCGCGCATGCTTCGGCCAAGAGCGTCGCCACGGTCGAGCGGCTTTATGACGGCAATCTGCTGCTCGACGAGACGCTTGCCGCAGCAACCATCCCCGCCTTCTATATCGCGGCCGTCGCGCTCGCGCCGCGCGGCGCCTGGCCGATGCGGCTCGGCAGCGATTACCCCGAGGATACCGCCCATCTCCGCGAGTATCTCGCGCTCGCCGCGAGCGAAGAGGGTTTCCGCCGCTATCTCGATCAATACGTCCACACCCGCCGTGCCGCCTGAGCGCGACATCCGGGCCGAGGAGGTGCTGATCGAGGTCGTGCGCCGGCTCATCGCGGGCGCGCGGCATGTTGCGGTCGGCGCCAACTCGCCGATCCCGGCGGCCGCCGGGTTTCTCGCGCAGCTTCTTTCGGGCGGGACGCCGCTGGTCTCGCTGCAACAAAGCCCCGAGCACAATCTCTGGACCGATGGCGGGCGCGAGCTGTTCGATGCCGCGGGGCAAGGCCGCATCGACGTGTTCTTCTTCTCGGGCGCAGAGATCGATGGCGCCGGCAACATCAACCTCGTCGCGATCGGCGACTATGCGCGGCCCAAGGTCCGCTTCGCCGGCTCCTACGGCTCGGCCTATCTCTACTTCACCGTGCCGCGCATCATCCTCTTCCGCACCGAGCATTCGCGCCGCACCTTGGTCGAGAAGGTGAGCTTCATCAGCGCTCCCGGGACCAGCCCGCCCGGCGTTTGGCGGCGCGGCGGGCCCATAGCGCTGGTGACGCCGCTCTGCCTCTTCGGCTTCGACAAGGAGCGGGCGCGGTTCCGCCTCGACAGCGTGCATCCCGGCCACAGCATCGAAGAAGTGCGCGACAACACCGGCTTCGCCTTCGACCTGCCGGAACAGGTGCCGGCGACGGCGCTGCCCGATCCGGCGGTGCTCGCGCTGCTGCGCCAAGAGGTTGCGAGGGAACTCGCCAAGATATATCCAAATTTCGCCGCAACCGTTTTCGGGATGGAGCGATGAGCGAGACGAGCGCCGATGGCGCCCTCAGCGGTCTCAGGGTGATCGATCTGAGCCGTGTGCTCGGCGGTCCCTACTGCACCCAGATCCTCGGCGATCACGGCGCCGACGTGATCAAGGTCGAGCCGCCGCAGGGCGACGAGACCCGCGGCTGGGGTCCGCCCTTCCAGGATGGCACGGCGTCCTATTTCATCGGCATCAACCGCAACAAGCGCGGCATCGCCCTCGACCTCGCCAAGCCGCAAGGGCGCGAGGTGCTGTTCCGCCTGCTCGCCGGCGCCGACGTTCTCATCGAGAACTTCAAGACCGGCACGCTCGAGCGCTGGGGCCTCGGTTACGACGTGCTGAAGGAGCGCTTCCCGCGCCTCATCCATTGCCGCGTCACCGGCTTCGGCGCCGACGGGCCGTTGGGCGGCTATGCCGGCTACGACGCCGCGGTGCAGGGCAGCTCCGGCATCATGAGCCTCAATGGCGAGGCCGAGGGCGAGCCGCTGCGCGTCGGCCTGCCTGTCGTCGATCTCGCCACCGGGTTCAATGCCGCCATCGCCATCCTCGCGGCGCTGCAGGAGCGGGCGCGCTCGGGCCAAGGCCAGTTCATTGAGGTCGCGCTCTACGACAGCGCGCTCGCGCTCCTCCATCCCTATGCGACCAATTGGTTCCTCACGGGCAAAGCGCCGAAGCGCACGGGGAACGCGCATCCGAATCTCTACCCCTATGACCAGTTCCACACGCGCGGCAAGCCGATCTTCCTCGCGGTCGGCAACAATCGGCAGTTCGCCCGCTTCTGCGCCGAGATCGGGCGGAGCGAGCTGGCCCAGGACCCGCGCTTTCTCGAAAATGCCGGCCGCGTCACCAATCGCGCGGCCCTGCGCGCGGCGCTCGAAGGCACGCTCGCGGCGGTGGACGGCGAGGCCCTGTGCACGCGGCTCCTGGATCGCGGCGTGCCCTGCGGCGTAGTGCAGGATCTGCCGGACGTGCTCACCCATCCGCATACCATCCACCGCGGCATGATCTGCGAGTCCGGCGATTACCGGGGCATCGCCAGTCCCGTGAAGATGGCGCGGACGCCGGCAAAATTGCGCCGCACGCCGCCGCGCTTCGGCAGCGCCAACCGCGAGGTTCTGACGGAGGCGGGCTACGGCAAGGCCGAGATCGACGCCCTCATCGCCGCCGGCATCGTCGGCGAGACCATGCGCAAGGCGCCGGAGGACTGAGCCGGGCTATCCCAGGGGCCCGCCGCCTGCGCCGAGAAACGCGCCGCTGCCGGTCAGCGAAAGAATGACATTGATATCATAGTTCGCAGGACTCGCAGAAACAGCGACAGCGGCGAACGTAAATGCCATGGCGATTGCCGCGCATAGATATCGCGACCGGTTCATTTTGGCCGGCTCACGCTTCGGCGGCAGAGAGCAAAACGCCGTCGATGTCCGAAAGATAGTATTGACCGAGCGGGCAGCTTTTGCGCGCGAGATCGAGCCGCGCCTTGCCCTCCGCTCCCGCGCCCACCGGCTTCGGCGCCAGCAGCACGTTTTCGCCGGCGACCCGCTCGACATCCGCCTTGAGCTTATCGAGGCTTTCGACGGTGAAGCCGATGTGGTCCATGCTCGGCGAGACGATGCCGGTCCCAGCGTAATCCGTGATGTGCCAGGGCATCAGGACCATGGTGATGCGGCCGTCGGTGAGATAGTGATTGGGATCGCCGGCTTCCCGGTTGCGCGGCTCGAGCTCGAAGATCTCGCGGTAGAATTCGGCCATCGCCTCGGGGTTCAGGGTGCGCAGCGCGAAATGACTGACATAGCGGTCCTGCTTCCACTCCGCCGCCTCGTAAATGTCGGCGCGATTCGCCATCTTGCGTTGCGACAGGTCGAAGACGTTGCCGTCGGGATCGTGAGTGGTGATGCCGGCGAAAGGACGGTTCGAGGGCCGCTTGAGCCATTCGATGCGCGGATATTTCCGGCGTATCCGCTCGAACGCGGTCTCGGCGTCGCTCACCTCGAGGCCGAAATGATCGAGCCGGGCGGGTCGCGCGACGTAGCGCGGGTTGATGTTGAGGCCGAGATAGCCGTCGCCGACGACGATGGCATTGGTCGGGCTGAGCTGATCCACCGACTTCATGCCGAAGACCGCCTCGTAGAATTTGCCGCTCAGCGCGTAGCGCTCGCTGACGATGGCGAGGTGATTGAGCTTGGCGAACATCGGAAACCCCGCGCCTTCGGCCGCCCGGCGGTCTTAGGCCGGCCCTCCGAGCCTGTCCAGCGCCGGGCGCGCAATTCCGCTGGCTTCGGCCGGCGGGATCGGCGAGAAATCACTCCGCAAAAAGGGGCGCCGATGTCCGAGACGTTCGACTCAAGCCTGCTGCTGTCGCCGGTGCAACTCGGTCCCTACCGGCTCGGGAATCGCGTGGTCATGGCGCCGATGACGCGCAATCGCGCCGGCCCGGGCGATGCGCCCTACGCGCTCAATGCCGAGTATTACGCGCAGCGCGCCGGCGCCGGGCTCATCGTCACGGAAGCAACGCAAGTCTCGCCCCAGGGCAAGGCCTATCCCGGCACGCCCGGCATCTATAGCGCGGCGCAAGTGGCGGGCTGGCAGGGGGTGACCGAGGCGGTGCATCAACGCGGCGGGCGCATCTTCCTTCAGCTCTGGCATGTCGGGCGCATCTCGCATCCGCTGACGCAGCCCGACGGCGCCGTTCCCGTGGCGCCCTCGGCGATCCGCCCGGAGGGCACCATCCCGACGGCGCGAGGCCCGCAGCCCATGGTCACGCCGCGCGCCCTCGCGACGGCCGAAATCCCCGGCATCGTCGCGCAGTTCCGCCACGGCGCGGAATGCGCCAAGGAGGCCGGCTGCGACGGCGTCGAAATTCACGCAGCCAACGGCTATCTCATCGACCAATTCCTGCGCGACGGCGCCAACCGGCGCGACGACGCTTACGGCGGCTCGGTCGAGAACCGCGCCCGGCTGTTGCTGGAGATCGTCGCCGCGGTCGGCGCCGTCTGGGGCGCAGAGCGAGTCGGCGTCCGCCTGTCGCCGCTCCACGTCTTCAACAGCATGAGCGACAGCGACCCGGCCGAGGTCTTCGGCTATGTCGCAACCGCCCTCGGCCGGTGCGGCCTCGCCTATCTCCATGTCGTCGAGAACGGCCCGGGCACGCTCGACTGGCGCGCGTTGAAGCGCCGCTTCGGCGGCACCTATATCGCCAATGGCGGCTATGATTTCGCCAAGGCGGAAGCGGCGATCGCGGCGGGACGCGCGGATCTCGTGTCCTTCGCCAATCTTTACCTGGCCAATCCCGATCTGGTCGAGCGCTTCCGCCGCGGCGCCGCGCTCAATGCTCCGGTCCGCGCCACCTACTATGGCGGCGACCACCGCGGCTATACCGATTATCCGATCTTGCCGACGGAAACCTAAAGCGCCGGCGCTGCGCACGCCGACGTCGAAACCCGCTTGTCGATCATATCGTTATGCGCGTGTCCTCGCCTAGAACGCCACCCGGTCGCCGCCCTTGAGCGCGAGCATGCTGCGGGCCTCGGCCGGCGTCGCAACATCGAGCGACAAGTTTTCGAGAATACTGCGAATTCTCCGGACCTGATCGGCGTTCGAGCCGGCGAGTTGTCCCTTGCCGAGGTAAAGCGAATCCTCAAGTCCCACCCGGACGTTACCGCCCATGATCGCGCCCATGGTGACCAGCGGCAGCTGATGACGTCCGGCCGCAAGAATTGACCAGTAGTATTTGTCGCCAAACAATTTATCGGCGATGCGCTTCATATGGGCGAGGTTCTCGGGATCGGCGCCGATGCCGCCGAGAATGCCGAAGATGGTCTGCACGAAGAGCGGCGGCTCGATCAGCTTGCGGTCCAAAAAGTGAGCCAAAGTATAGAGATGGCCGACGTCGTAGCATTCGAACTCGAAGCGCGTGCCGTGTACCTCTCCTAAGTCCTTAAGAGTACGTTCTATATCTTTGAATGTATTCTTGAATATGAAATCACGCGTCATCTCAAGGTACTTCGGCTCCCAGTCGAATTTGAACTCCTTGTAGCGCTGCAGCATGGGATAGAGGCCGAAATTCATCGAGCCCATGTTGAGCGAGCACATCTCTGGCGAGGCGCGGAGCGGCGCCGCCAAGCGCTCCTCCAGGGTCATGCCGTGGCCGCCGCCGGTGGTGATGTTCACCACGGCATCGCAGGCCTGCTTGATGCGCGGAAGAAACTGCATGAAAACGGCGGGATCCGGCGTCGGCCGCCCGTCCTTGGGATCGCGCGCATGGAGGTGAAGGATGGCCGCGCCCGCCTCGGCGGCGCCGATCGCCTGCTCCGCCACCTCGTCCGGCGTCAGCGGCAAATGCGGGCTCATGGTTGGTGTATGGATCGACCCGGTGACCGCACAGGTGATGATGACCTTGCCCGACCGTGCCATGCCCCCCTCCTCGGCCGCGCCTCTACGGGCCGGCCTGTTCAGCCCTGGGCGCGGATGAAATCGCGCACCAGGGGATAGATTTCGTCGCGCCAGCGGCGGCCGTTGAAGACGCCGAAATGGCCGACCTGCGGCTGGACGTGGCGCGCCTTCTGCGCCGGCGCGAGGCCGCTCAGCAGCGCGTGCGCCGCCGCGGTCTGGCCCACCGCGCAAATGTCGTCGTTCTCGCCCTCGATGGTCAAGACCGCGGTTCGGGTGATGGCGGCGGGCTCGACCCGCCGGCCGCGCGAGACGAAGGTGCCGAGCGGCAGCGCGTGGTCGTGAAACACGCGCTTCACCGTCTGGAGATAGAAATCCGCGGGCATGTCCATGACCGACATGAACTCGTCGTAGAACTTGCGCGTTGCGGCCGCGCTCTCGCCGTCGCCGCGCACGAGATGGTGGAAGAAATCGACATGCGCCATGAAATGCCGGTCGAGGTTCATCGACATGAAACCGGCGAGTTGCAGGAAGCCCGGATAGACCCGGCGGAACGCGCCGTGGTAACGCGCCGGCACGCTGGCGACGACATTGCGCTCGAACCACGACAGCGGTCGCGAGGTCGCCAGCAAATTGACCTTGGTCGGGTTGACCCGCGTGTCGATCGGTCCGCCCATCAGGGTAAGCGTCCGCGGCTGATCGGGATCGTCCTCGGCCGCCAGCAGCGACACCGCGGCGAGCACCGGCACCGAGGGCTGACAGACCGCGATGACGTTGAGTTCCGGCCTAAGCTCGCGGATGAACGCGGCCACCAGATCGATGTAGTCGTCGAGATCGAAGCGGCCATGGAGCAGCGGCACGTTGCGCGCGTTGATCCAGTCGGTGATGTAGACGTCATGATCGGGCAGCAGGGTCTCGACCGTGCCGCGCAGCAACGTCGCGAAATGGCCCGACAGCGGCGCCACCACCAGGACACGCGGCTGCTCGCTTACGGCTGGGCCGTCGATCGCCTCTTTGCGGAAATGCAGGAGGTTGCAGAAGGGGTGGCGGCGCACGACCTCCTCACGCACCGCCACGCGGTGCCCCGCTACTTCCGCGAGGTGGATGCGAAAGACGGGCCGGTCATGCCACATGCCTGCGCGTGCCATCATCTCGCAGGCTGCCGCCGTGCTGCGCACCAGCGGATGCTGCGCCATCAAGGGCCAGGGCTGATTCAGCATTCCCTGCGCTGCCAGCGCGATCATCCGGAACGGGGCCCAAGCGTCGGTGTGCGCCTGATAGGTTTCATAAAGCATCGAATTCGGTCCCTCGATTTGCGCTGGAGGCGATGGACGAGCGGCGAAGTCGGGAGGCTCGGAGTCGAAGGCACCCTGGTGTCACGGGCGATGCCCGCCGGCAGGCAGGCGCCCGGGCGGCGCCAAATGCCGGGAATTTGATGTAAATCGCGCCTTAACCAGGGTCAAGCGGCGACCTCCAAAATTGCCGCAATTTGTTTCGGCAAATGCCGAGTTTACTCCGGATTAACGGCGGTTCGTTAACATTCGCGCCCCTGTTCAGGCATCGGCGCTGCACCTATGGATGGAGTGGAGCTCGAGCGGTCCGGCCACGACGCGTCGCGCGCGCGTTTGCGCGAACTCGAGGGCGCGCTTGCCGACGCCCAGCGCCAACTTCGCGATCTGCTCGAGGTCTCCCTGGACTGGATCTGGGAGACCGATGCCGGCTTGCGCTTCACCTGCGTCGCCGGCCGGCTCGAGGAAACCTTGGGCATTTCCGCCGCCGATCTCATCGGCCGCAGCCTCGAGGAGCTGGCGAACGACCGCGAGGATGCAAAGTTGCAGCAGCATCTCGGCGAGATGCGGTCGCACCGGCAATTCCGCGATCTCATCTTCCGCGTCAACACGCCGCGCGGCCTGCGCCATGTCCGCGCCAGCGGCAAGCCGCTCTTCGATCCGGCCGGCGTCTGCCGTGGCTATCGCGGCGTGGCCAGCGACATCACCGAGGAAATCGGCGCAGCGGCACGGGCCGAGACGCTCTATCGCCGCTTCGCCGAGGCGATCGAGTGCATTCCGGCGAGCCTGTTGCTGCTCGATCCCGACGACCGGATCGTCATCTGCAACAGCGCCACCAAGCAGTATTTCCCGCGCGTCGGGCACCTTTTGGTGAAGGGGACGCGCTTCGAGGATCTGGTGCGCGCCCATGTCGCCAGCGGCTCGGTGCGCGAGGTCGGCAGCGATGTCGAAGAGTGGATCGACAATCGCATGCGCGCCCATCGCGCCGCCAATATGAACATCCTGCGCGCGACCGACGACGGACGCTGGGTCCAGATCACCGAGCGCCGCACCTCCGACGGCGGCACCATCGGCATTCGCCTCGACGTCACCGAGCTCAAGGAGCGCGAGCGCGCGCTCGCCGAAAAGGCGCGCGAGGTCGCGGAATACGCCAAGGAGCTCGAGCGCTCCAACGCCGAGCTCGAGCAATTCGCCTATGTCGCCTCGCACGATTTGCAGGAGCCGCTGCGCATGGTCGCGAGCTACTGCCAGCTGCTGCAGCGCCGCTACAAGGACAAGCTCGACGCCGAAGCCGACGAGTTCATCGGCTTTGCCGTCGAAGGCGCGAGCCGGATGCAGCGCCTCATCAACGATCTTCTGAGCTACTCGCGGGTCGGCCGGCGCGGCGATGCGTTCCAGCCGCTCGACGCGAACGAGCTGGTCCGCTTGGCGCTCGCCAATCTGCAGCGCGCCGTCGAGGAAAGCCACGCCCGGATCGACAGCGACGCCTTGCCGCGGATCACCGGCGACCGCACGCTGCTGCTGCAGCTGTTCCAGAACCTCATCGGCAACGCCATCAAATTCCGCCGCGATGAGCCGCCCGCCATCCGCATCAGCGCCCACGCCGCCGACGGAAATTTCTGGCATTTCACTGTCGCCGACAACGGCATCGGCATCGAGGCCGATTACACCGAGCGCGTCTTCCTCATCTTCCAGCGCCTGCACGAGCGCGACAAATATCCCGGCACCGGCATCGGCCTTGCCGTCGCGCGCAAGGTCGTCGAGTTCCACGGCGGACGCATCTGGCTGGAATCGACGCCGAACAGCGGCAGCCGATTTCACTTCACCCTTCCCGCATCACCGAACGAGCCGCAGCCATGACCGACTTTCCCGAGGTGCGCGCGATCGAGATCCTGCTCGTCGAGGACAATCCCGGCGACGCGCGGCTCACCCGCGAGGCCTTCCGCGAAGGCAAGATCCGCAACAACCTTCATCACGCGCGCGACGGCATCGAGGCCTTGGCCTTCCTGCGCCGCGAAGGCGTCTATGCCGCGGCACCGACGCCCGACATCGTCCTGCTCGATCTGAACCTGCCGAAGAAGGACGGCCGCCAGGTGCTCCGGGAATTGAAGCAGGATCCGAAGCTCTGCCTCATTCCGGTGGTGGTGCTGACGACCTCCGAGGCCGAGCAGGACATTCTGCGCAGCTATCAGCTCCACGCCAATTGCTACATCACCAAGCCGGTCGACCTCGAGAAGTTCATCACGATCGTCCGCGGCATCGAGGAGTTCTGGCTCGCCATCGTCACCTTGCCGACGCATAAGTCGCCCCTGACCGCCTGACGCCCAAGGGGATGGGGCGGAAAAGCCCATGCAACCGGACCAGCCAATTCGCATACTGCTCGTCGAAGACAATCCGGCCGATGCGCGGCTGACCCGGGCGCTGCTGGCCGAGGCCGGAAAAATCGCCTTCGAGCTCGTTGACGTCGCGCGGCTCGCCGACGGCATGGCGCGTCTTGCGGAAGAGCGGTTCGACATCGCGCTTGTCGATTTGTCGCTGCCCGACGCCAGCGGCCTCGATACGGTGACGCGGCTGCGCCACAGCCATCCCAACATCCCGCTCATCGTCCTGAGCGGCCTTGCCGACGAGCAGGCCGCGATCGATGCGCTCCACGGCGGCGCGCAGGACTATCTCGTCAAGGGCCAAGGGGATGGTCACCTCATCAGCCGGGCGATCCGTTACGCGATCGAGCGGCGGCGAACCGAAGCCCAGCTCATCGAGGCCAAAGAGAAGGCCGAGGCGGCCAACCGCGCCAAGACCGAATTCCTCGCCAATATGAGCCACGAGCTCCGGACGCCCTTGAATGCCGTCATCGGCTTCTCCGAGATCCTGCAGATGCAGACGATGGGCCCGCTCGGCCATCCCGCCTACGTCGACTATGTCCGGGACATTCACGTCAGCGGCGTGCACCTCCTCGCCATCATCAACGACATTCTCGATCTCTCGAAGATCGAGATCGGCCACCGCGAGGTCAAGGCGATCAACCTCAATCTCGACACCGTGCTGCGCTATTGCGCCCGGCTCGTCGGCGAGCGCGCGGCGACGGCCGGTCTGACGCTGGTGATCGAGACGCCGCCCGAGCCGCCGCAGCTTCAGGCCGACGAGCAGATGGTCAAGCAGATGCTGCTCAACCTGCTCTCCAACGCCATCAAATTCACGCCGAAGGGGGGCCGGGTCAGCGCCATCGCCGGGCTCGACGAGGCCGGCGCGGCGTTCATCCGCGTCGCGGACACCGGCATCGGGATGGCGCCCGCCGACGTGGCGCGGGCGCTGCAGCCCTTCGTTCAAATCGACAACGCGCTCAGCCGCAAGTTCGCCGGGACGGGCCTCGGCCTGCCGCTGGTCAAATCGATGATCGAGCTGCATGGCGGCCACATCGCCATCGACAGCGCAGAGCAGGTCGGCACCGCGGTGACCCTGCATTTCGCGCCGGAGCGCACGCTCCGCGGTGTCGTCCGCCTCGACCCCAAGATCGACGCCGCCGAGGAAGCGGCTGGCCGTCCTCAGAAAGTTCCGGGGTAGGCGCCGCCGTCGATGAGCCAATTCTGGGCGGTGATATAGGCCGCCTGGACGCTGCACAGGAAGGCGCAGGCGGCGCCGAATTCCTCCGTCGTGCCGACGCGCCGGGCCGGAATCGCCGCGACGCGCTCGACGCGGCTCTCATCGATGCTGATATTCTTGTTCCGCGCCCAGACCTCGAGATTGGCGCGGAAGCGCGCGGTCTCGATCGCGCCCGGCAGCAGATTGTTGATGGTGACGTTGTGCTCGGCGACCTTGCGCGCCAGGCCCGAGACGAAGCCGGTCAGCCCGCAGCGCGCGGCGGTCGACAGCCCCAGAATATCGAGGGGCATCTTGACCGCGCCCGAAGTGATGTTGACGATGCGGCCGAAGCGGCGCGCGATCATGCTATCGATCGTCGCCTTGATGAGCTCGATCGGCGTCAGCATGTTGCCGTCGAGCGCCTTGAGCCAGATGTCGCGGTCCCAATCGCGGAAATCGCCGGGCGGCGGGCCGCCGGCATTGGTCACGAGAATGTCCGGCACGGGGATCGCGGCGAGCGCCGCGGTGCGGCCCTGCGGCGTGGTGATGTCGGCGGCGATTGCGATCACCTTGATTCCGGCGGCATTACGGATCTCCGCGGCGGTCTCCTCGAGCGCGTCGCGGCCGCGCGCGACGATGACGAGATCGACGCCTTCCCGCGCCAAGGCCAGCGCGCAGCCTTTGCCGATCCCCTTGCTGGCCGCGCAGACCAGCGCCGATTTGCCGGCGATGCCGAAATCCATCCCCGCCTCCGCCTCAACCGTGGCGCGGCATCATAGGAGGCGGCTCAATTCGGTCAATGACGCGCCAATCTATTTCCCGGTCGCGCGCAGCGGCGGCAATGATTTCACATAGACCGCGATGGCATGACGATCCGTGTCGGTGAGCTTTTCGGTGCCGGCCACCACCTCGCCCATCCCGCCGCCGACCGAATCGAAATCCGGCGTCATGCCGCTCGCGAGCACGGTGGTGATGTCATCGATGCTCCACTTGCCGATGCCGGTCGCGGGATCCGGGGTGATGTTGGGCGCCTTCTGCCCGTCCGGCCCTTGCGGATTGCCGGCAAAGGCGCGGCTGCGGTCGAGCGCGCCCAAAAAGTTGCGGGGCGTGTGGCATTCCTCGCAATGCGCCACCGCCTCGACGAGATAGCGGCCGCGGTTCCACTCCGCGCTTTGATCGGGCACCGCCGCGAGCGGGCCCTCGTTGAAGAAGAGATACCGCCAGAACCGCTGGAGCGGCCGGAAGCCGAAGGGAAACTTGACCTCATGCGGCTTGTCGGCCTGCGCCGACGGCGGTTGCGTCATCAGATAGGCGTAGAGATCGGCGATGTCCTGATCGGTCATCCCGGTGTAGGAAGGATAGGGAAAGACGGGAAAGAGGAAATCGCCGTCGTCGTCCTTGCCGTCGCGGAGCGCGCGCTTGAAGTCGGCGAGGCTCCAGCCGCCGATGCCGTGCTGGCGATCAGCCGTGATGTTCGGGCTGTAGAATGTGCCGAAGGGCGTGCTAAGCGGGCGGCCGCCGGCCAGCGGCGTGCCGTGGTGCTTCACGTCGGTATGGCAGGAAACGCAACCTGCGGCGGCAAAAATATAAGCGCCGCGTTCGACCGCCGCCTCATCGGCGCGGGCAGCCTGCGCCAAAGCGAAGGCGAGGATCAGCGCCGCCGCGGCAGCGTGGCGCGCCGGCGCGGCCCTGCGCATCCTTCTATTCGTCCTTATAGGGAGACCGGAACTGCGTGTGGCAAACCGTGCAATTGTCGCGATACAGGGCGATCAGTTGCGGGCCGACCTTTTGCTGGTCACCGCTCTTGACGGTTGCGAGCAGTCCCTCTTCGTCCTGCCTGAGATGGAGGGCGATCGTCTTGAGCTTGCCGAGATCTTCCCACGCCTCGGCCTTGGCGTGGGTCTTGTCCGGGAAATCCGCGTCGCTCGTCCCCGGCACGAAATGATCGGGAATGGTCGGCGCGATGGCAAGGAGGTCGTTGAGTTTTTCGATCGCGGTCGCCTGGTCGCTTGTGCCCTTTCCGTACTCGGAGATGGCTTTGACGTCCTTCTCCTGGCGCTCCATCAAATCCTGGCGCTCCTTGATCGCCGCCAATTTATCCTGGGCGACGGCAACGACAGCGCCTGCCATGACCGCCGCCGCGACGGCGCAAACCGCACCCCATCTTGCCGTTTGCCGCATGTCCTTCATTCGCCTCTCGTGTCGCGCAAGCCGCTCCGGCCGGCGCCGATCATAGGCGCGGGTCTCCGGGCTGAGTTTCACGTTTCCGTGAGTCCGGCGCAAGCCGGAGGTCAGAGCAGGCCGAGCTCGAGCTTTACTTCGTCGCTCATGCGGTCGCGATCCCAAGGCGGGGTCCAGACCAGCTTGACGCGCACATCGCGCACGCCTTCGACGGCAGCGACCGCCTCCTGCACCTGGCTGGGCAGCTCGCCCGCGACCGGGCAGGCCGGCGTGGTCAGAGTCATCTCGACGTAGACGGTGCCGTCGCGGTTGACGATGAGCTCGTAGATGAGGCCGAGATCGACCAGGTTCACGGGAATCTCGGGGTCGCGCACCGTCTTGAGCGCCTCGACCACTCGTTCCATGAGCGCGGGATCGCCGGCGTCGGGCTCGGGCCGCTCGACATCGTCCGACCCGCTCAACTCGTTCGCGTGGAAGTCGAAGGGATTGTCATAGTGCATTGCCATCACTCGGTCTTGACCGTGGCGCCGGTGGCGCCGCTCTTCAGTGCCGCATCGAAGGCCCACCAGGCGAGCGTCGCGCATTTGACCCGCGCGGGATAGCTCTTGACGCCGGCCAAGGGCAGGAGGCGGTCCATATCGTCTTCGAGCTCGGGCGGCATCGCCGGCGTCTCGCCGCCGGTGACGCTGGCATGAAAGCCGCGGAAGAGCGCGTCCGCCTCGGCCAGCGTCTTGCCCTTGAGCACCTCGGTCATGAGCGACGCCGACGCCGTCGAGATGGCGCAGCCGCGCCCCTCGAAGCTCACATCCTTGATGCGGTCGCCCTCGAGTTCGAGATAGACCGTCACGCGATCGCCGCAAAGCGGGTTGTGGCCGTGCGCGAGGTGGCTCGGATGGGCGAGCGCGCGAAAATTCCGCGGCCGACGCCCGTGGTCGAGAATGATGTCCTGATAGAGTTCGCGAAAATCGATGGTCATGGCATCATCGGCTGAACATCGCCTGCGCCGCCTCGATCGCGGCGGCGAGCGCGTCGATGTCGCTCTCGTCGTTATAGACGCCGAGCGAGGCGCGCGTCGTCGCCGGCAGGTCGAGCTTGTCCAAGAGCGGCTGCGCGCAATGGTGGCCGGCGCGCACCGCGACGTTATGCTGATCCAGCACGGTCGCGACATCGTGCGGGTGGATGCCCTCGATCTCGAAGGACAGGATGCCCAGCCGCCGCTGCCCTGCACCGACCAGCCGCACGCCGGGCATGCGGCCGAGGCGATCGACGCCATAGCCGGTGAGCGCCGCCTCGTGCTCGGCGATCGCCTCGCGCCCCAAGCTCTCGATGTAGTCGAGCGCGCAGGCGAGCCCGATGGCGCCGGAGATGTCGGGCGTGCCGGCCTCGAAGCGATGCGGCGGCTCCTGGAAGATCGTCTTCTCGAAGCTGACGGACAGGATCATGTCGCCGCCGCCCTGCCAGGGCGGCATGTCGTCGAGCAGCGCCTTGCGGCCCCACAGCACGCCGATGCCGGTCGGCCCGTACATCTTGTGGCCGGAAAAGACATAGAAATCGCAGCCCATCGCCTGGACATCGACGGGGATGCGCGGCGCCGCCTGACAGCCATCGACCAGCACCGGCACGCCGCGGGCATGGGCCAGGCGCGCGATCGCCTCGACCGGCACCAGCGCGCCCGTCGCATTGGCGAGCTGCGTCACCGCGACGAGCTTGGTGCGCGGACCAAGCAGGCGCTCGAACGCGGCCATGTCGAGTCCGCCGGTGGCATCGATCGGCGCCGGCACGAGCTTGAGCCCGGTGCGCTCGCGCAAGAGCTGCCACGGCACGATGTTGGCGTGATGCTCGAGCTCGGTCAGCAGCACCTCATCGCCCGGCCCGAGGTTCTTCGCGCCCCAGCTGTTGGCGACGAGATTGATCCCCTCGGTCGCGCCGCGCACGAAGATGATCTCGCGCTCGTCGGCCGCGTTGAGGAAGCGCTGGACCTTGGCGCGCGCCTGCTCGAACAGGTCGGTCGAGCGCGCGCTCAGCCGATAGACGCCGCGATGCACGTTGGCGTAGTCGGTCCGGTAGTATTCCGCGACCGTGTCGATCACCGCCGCCGGCTTTTGCGCGCTCGCGGCGCTGTCGAGGAAAACCAATCCCGGATTGCGCTCGAACACCGGGAAGTCGCGCTTGTTGCGGCGGGGGTCAAGGCTCGCCGAGGGATTAGCGTGAAAGCGCGGGGATTTCGCGGCGCTCGACATCAGCGCTGCTCCCCCGCCAGCCAGCGGCCGAGGTGCCGCGCGAAATGGTCGCGCATGGCCCGATCTTCGATCCGCTCCAGCGCATCGACGACGAAACCCTCGATCAGCATCCGGCGCGCCTCCTCCTCCGGAATGCCGCGGGCGCGGAGATAGAAGAGCGCGGCTTCGTCGAGATCGCCGACCGTGGCGCCGTGGCTGCATTTGACGTCGTCGGCGAGGATCTCGAGCTCGGGCTTGGTGTCGACCGCGGCGCGCGGGCTCAGCAGAAGATTGCGGTTGAGCTGATGCGCGTCGCTTTTCTGGGCATCGGGCCGCACTGCGATGCGGCCGAGGAAGACGCCATGCGCGCGGTCACCGACGACGCCCTTGAAGAGTTCGCGGGTGACGCAACCGGGCGCGACGTGATCGACGAAGGTGGCCGTGGTCGCCTCCCTATCGCCGCGCAAGAGAAATGCGCCGTCGAGGCTGCATTGCGCCGTGTCGCCGTCAAGCCGCACGAAAGCGTCGGAGCGCGATAGCCGCGCACCCACAGTCAGCGTGAAGCTGCGGTACTGCGCGGCGCGGCCCAGCGTCGCACGAATCGCGGCGAAATGGATGGCGGCGGCGCCCTCGTCCTGGAGCCGCAGATGGCGCAACTCGGATTGCGGGCCGAGCCGGACCACCGCGACGGCGTTGGTCCAATAGGCACCTTCCCCGGCGAAGCTCTCGACCAGCGTCGCCCGGCTCCGTGCGCCCAGCAGCACGGCGCTCCGGGTATGCAGCGAGGCCGGCGCCGCCGCCTGGCCGTAATGGATGATTTCGACCGGACGGTCGAGCGCCACGCCCTCGTCGAGCGCGAGCACGAAACCGTCGGCGAAGAGCGCGGCATTGAGCGCGGCGAAGGGCTGCCCGCCGCCGGTATCTGTTTCATCAAAGGCGTGGCGCGCCAGATCGGGCCGCTCGGCCAGCGTGCGCGCCGTTGACGCCAGCCAGGCGCCCTCGGGCAGCGGGCCGATCTCGGAGAGTTCGGGGGCGAAGCGTCCCGCGACCAGGACCAGCCGATGCGTGGGGCCGTCGAGCCGCCACGGCGCCAGCCGCTCCGGCGCAAGCGCGGCGCCTTGCTCGGCGGGCAGGAAAGTGGCGCTCTCCAAAGGCCGCAAATCGGTGAAGCGCCAAGCTTCCTCGCGCCGCGTCGGAAAGCCCAACGCCGCGAATCGCGCCAGCGCCGCATCGCGCTGCTCGCTGAGCCAGTGCGGCTCCGCCTCGACCGCGCGGGCGCGGAAGGCCGCGAGGTAAGGCGCCGTGCCGGGTTTCACCAAATTCGTCATTCCAGCGCCTCAGGCGGCAGTCCCGAACGTGGCATAGCCGTGCTTTTCGAGCTCGGCCGCAAGGCTCTTGTCGCCGGACATGACGAAGCGGCCATCGCTCAGGACATGGATGCGGTCAGGCTCGACGTAATCGAGCAGCCGCTGGTAGTGGGTGATGAGCACGATGGCGCGTTCGGGCGAGCGCAGCTTGTTGATGCCGCCCGCGACGAGGCGCAGCGCGTCGATGTCGAGGCCGCTGTCGGTCTCGTCGAGGAGCGCGAGCTTGGGCTCGAGCATCGCCATCTGAAAGATCTCGTTGCGCTTCTTCTCGCCGCCGGAGAAGCCGACATTGACGCCGCGCTTCAAGAGATCGTCCTCGATCTCCAGGAGCTTGAGCTTGGCGCGGACCGATTTGAGGAACTGCCCGGCGTCGAGCTCCGCCTCGCCGCGCTCGCGCCGCACCGCGTTCAAGGCGGCGCGCAGGAAATACATGTTGTTCACGCCGGGAATCTCGACCGGATATTGGAAGGCGAGAAAGATGCCGGCGCGCGCCCGCTCGTCGGGCGTGAGCGGCGTGAGGTCGCGGCCCTCGTAGAGAATGCTCCCTTCGCTCACGACATAGCCCGGCCGGCCGGCGAGCACGCCGGCAAGGGTGCTCTTGCCCGACCCGTTCGGCCCCATGATCGCATGCACCTCGCCCGCCCCGACCGCGAGGTCGATCCCCTTGAGGATCTTGCGGCCCTCGGCGATCTGCGCGTGCAAATTCCTTATTTCCAACATCAACTTCGGGTCCCTTTTGGGTTCGTTTTGCAGAAATTGACCTTTAGCCGACGCTGCCCTCGAGGCTCACGGCCAAGAGCTTCTGCGCCTCGACCGCGAATTCCATCGGCAGCTCCTTCAAGACCTCTTTGCAGAAGCCGTTGACGATCAGCGACAGCGCGTCCTCGGGCTTCAAGCCGCGCTGCTGGCAATAGAACATCTGGTCGTCGCTGATCTTCGAGGTCGTCGCCTCGTGCTCGACCCGCGCCGAGGGGTTGCGCACCTCGATATAGGGAACGGTATGCGCGCCGCATTTGTCGCCGATCAGCAGCGAATCGCATTGCGTGTAGTTGCGCGCGCCTTCGGCCTTGGGCTGGATGCGGACGAGGCCGCGATAGGTGTTCTGGCCGCGCCCCGCCGAGATGCCCTTGGACAGGATGGTCGAGCTTGTGTTGCGGCCCAAATGGATCATCTTGGTGCCGGTATCGGCCTGCTGCATATTGTTGGTGATGGCGACCGAGTAGAACGCGCCGACGGAATGGTCGCCCTCGAGGATGCAGCTCGGATATTTCCAGGTGATCGCCGAGCCGGTCTCGACCTGGGTCCAGGAAATCTTCGCGCGCGCGCCGCGGCAGGCGCCGCGCTTGGTGACGAAATTGTAGATGCCGCCCTTGCCCTCGGCATCGCCGGGGTACCAGTTCTGCACGGTCGAGTATTTGATCTCGGCGTCTTCGAGCGCGATCAACTCGACGACCGCAGCATGGAGCTGGTTCTCGTCGCGCTGCGGCGCGGTGCAGCCCTCGAGATAGCTCACATAGCTGCCCTTGTCGGCGACGATGAGGGTGCGCTCGAACTGGCCGGTCTTGGCGGCATTGATGCGGAAATATGTCGAGAGTTCCATCGGGCAGCGCAGGCCCTGCGGCACATAGACGAAGGAACCGTCGCTGAACACCGCCGAATTGAGCGCGGCGAAGAAATTGTCGCCCTGCGGCACGACCGAGCCGAGATATTTGCGGATGAGTTCGGGATGCTCGCGCACCGCCTCGCCGAAGGAGCAGAAGATGACGCCGAGCTCGCCGAGCTTGGCCTTGAAGGTGGTGGCGACCGAGACGCTGTCGAAGACCGCGTCGACGGCGACCCCGGCCAGCGCCGCGCGCTCGCGCAGCGGGATGCCGAGCTTCTCATAAGTGCGCAGCAGCTCGGGATCGACCTCGTCCAATGATTTGGGCGCGCTGTCGGATTTGGGCGCGGAGTAGTAGCTCGCGGCCTGATAGTCGATCGGCGCGATGCGCAGCCGCGCCCAATTCGGGTTCTCCATCTGCTGCCAGTGGCGGTAGGATTCGAGGCGCCAGTCGAGCAGCCATTGCGGCTCGCGCTTCTTGGCGGAGATGAAGCGGACGACATCCTCGTTGAGGCCCGGCGGCGCCCGCTCGCTCTCGATGTCCGTGACGAAGCCGTATTTGTAGCCCTCGCCGAGTGCGCGGAGCTGATCGAGCGTTTGTGCGGACCCTGTCATGACGCAATGGCTTCCGAGGTCTTGGTGGCTTCGATCGGAGGATTCGCGAGGAAAAGCCCGCCCGGCAGCATTTCGGCGAGGCTCACCGCGGCGAGCGCCGTGCCGACCACGTCGTTGATGCGGCGCCAATGCGGCCGGGTCGAACAATAGGTCGTGCGCTCGCAGCCGGGCTCGTGGATCGAGCATTGGGTGACGCCGATCGCGCCGTCGATCGCGGCGACGACCTCGGCGACCGAGATCGCGCTCGCCGCGCGCGCCAAGCGATAACCGCCCGTGGCACCGCGCGCGCCCGCGACGATGCCGCCATGGGCGAGCGCCTTCAGCAGCTTGGCGACGGTGGCGCGCGGCAGGCGCGCCTCAGCGGCCAGCGCGGCTGCCGTAATCTGCCGCTCCGGATGGGCGGCGAGATGCGTGGCAACGATCACGCCATAATCGGCAAGTTTGCTCAGAATGATCATCGGCGAACCGGAAATCTAAATTAGGACCAACCTAGTACGGAATAGGTCGGCACTTAACCGCAACGTTCAAGTCCCTGCAACCCTTATTTTTGCCGCCCGTGGACAGGCCGGCCGCGATGCCGCATCTTGGCCGGAAAGCGCCGTCGGGGAGGCCGGAAATGGATTTCGAGTTCTCGGAAAAATCGCAGCGGATCCAGACTCAACTCAAAGCCTTCATGGCCGCGCATATCGCGCCCCGCGAGGCCGATTACACCCGCATCGTCGAGCAGGAGCATGTCTTCCCGCCGCCCTTCATCGAGGAGTTGAAGGCCCTGGCCCGCGCCGAGGGCCTATGGAACTTGTTTCTGGCGGGCCTCAAGCCGGACGAGCCGGGGACGCAGATGTCGAACCTCGACTACGCGCCCTGCGCCGAGATAATGGGGCGGATTCCCTGGTCCTCCGAGGTGTTCAACTGCAACGCCCCTGACACCGGCAATATGGAGCTGCTGCACTTGGCGGCGACACCGGCGCAGAAGGCGCAATGGCTCGCGCCGCTGCTCGAGGGCCGCATCCGCTCCGCCTTCGCCATGACCGAGCCCGACGTCGCCTCCTCGGACGCGACCAACATCCGCACCTCGATCCGCCGCGACGGCGGCAATTGGGCGATCGACGGCCGCAAGTGGTTCATCACCAACGCCGGCGACCCGCGCTGCAGGATCTTCATCGTCATGGGCTTGTCGAGCCCCGACCGGCCCGAGCGGCATCGCCGCCACAGCATGATCCTGGTGCCGCGCGACACGCCGGGGCTCCGGGTCGTGCGCAATCCGCCGGTCATGCATCACCGCGAGCCGCAGGGCCATTGCGAGCTGCTGTTCGAGAATGTCCGGGTGCCGCTCGACAATCTGCTGGGTGAGGAGGGCGGCGGCTTCGCCTTGGCGCAGGCCCGGCTCGGGCCCGGCCGCATCCATCACTGCATGCGCTCGCTTGGCGCCGCCGAGCGCGCCTTGGAGCTGATGATCGCCCGCGCGCTCGAGCGCCGCACCTTCGGCCAGATGCTGCACGAGCACGGCACCATCCGCGAATGGATCGCGCTCTCGCGCATCGAGATCGAGCAGGCGCGGCTCTTGGTGCTCAAGGCGGCCTGGCTCATGGACAAATACGGCAGCAAGGCGGCGCGAAGCGAGGTCGCGCTCATCAAGGTAATTGTGCCGCGCGTCCAGGTGCAGATCGCCAACCGCGCAATCCAAGTCTTCGGCGCCAAGGGCCTGACCCAGGACACGCCGCTCGCGGACATCTGGACCAACGGCCGCACGCTCCAGATCCTCGACGGCCCCGACGAGGTTCATCTCCGCGCCATCGCCAGGGCCGAGGTCAAGGCAGTTGAGGCGCGGAGCGCTGCGGCGGCCCAGAGCGGATAGGAGCTTCTCCCCGGACCCTTGGCAAATCGCCCTTGTTCTTCTTTTGTTCGTAGACTACGCTGCCGATCCAACGCAGCGGAGGGGCCATGGATGATTTTCCGATCGACCGCCAGAGTCTCGCCATCCTCGCGATCGGCTGGGCGCTCGCTCTCCTCGCGACATTGACCTGACGGTCTCGGCTGACGCTCCCCATTTACACGTCGGGGTTGGCCGCCCCTGCCCTTTTCGGTGGGGCGTCGGCTCGGTATCGTCGCCGGCGAGGAACCTTGGCGCATGAAAGTTCTGGTCATCGAGGACGACCGCGAAGCGGCGGCCTATGTCGTCAAGGGGTTGAGTGAAAGCGGTTATGTCGTCGATCATGCGGCCGAGGGACGAGACGGGCTCTTCATGGCCGTCTCCGGCGGCTATGACGCGCTGATCGTCGATCGCATGCTGCCGGGCATGGACGGGCTTGCCCTCATCGCCTCCTTGCGCGCCGCCGAGATCCGCACGCCCGTTCTCATCTTGAGCGCGCTCGGCGCGGTCGACGACCGGGTCAAGGGTCTGCGCGCCGGCGGCGATGACTATCTGGTCAAGCCCTTCGCCTTCGCCGAGCTCTTGGCGCGTCTCGAGGCGCTGCTGCGCCGCGGCGCCGGCGGCCAGGCGGTGACCCGGCTCGAGGTGGGCGATCTCGAAATGGATTTGCTCGCCCGCACCGTGCGCCGCGCGAGCCGGGAGGTCGAGCTGTTGCCGCGGGAGTTCCGCCTCCTGGAGTTCCTGATGCGGCGGGCGGGGCAGGTCGTCACCCGCACCATGCTGCTCGAGAATGTCTGGGACTATCACTTCGATCCCCAGACCAACGTCATCGACGTGCATGTGAGCCGGCTGCGGCAGAAGATCGACAAGGGCTTCGAGCGCCCGCTGCTGCACACCGTGCGCGGCGCCGGCTATCGCCTGGCCGCCGAGTAGCGCGGTGCCGCGCCTCCTCCACACCAACGCCTTTCGCCTGGCCGCGCTCTATTTCGCGCTGTTCGCGACTTCGGTGCTGGCGCTTTTGGTCTTCATCTACCTCTCGACCGCCAATTTCGTGGAGACCCAGACCGAAGCGACGCTCGATGCGGAATCGCGCGGCCTCGCCGAGCAATATCAGGAGCGCGGGCTCGCCGGCCTCATCGAGATCATCCAGGATCGCAGCGCCGCCGGCCATGGCGATGACGCGCTCTACCTCATCACCGACCCGATGCTGCATCGCCTCGCCGGCAATCTTTCGCAATGGCCGCGCGCGACCCAGATCCGCCCCGGCTGGATCCGCTTTCCGGTCGAGCTTCAGCGGCACGGCGCCAGCGCAGCCGAAGATGCGTTGGGCTCGGTCTTCGTGCTGCCCGGCGGCTATCGCCTGCTGGTCGGGCGCGATTTGAGCGATGCCAGCGCCTTCCGCAGCCGCATCCTGCAAACGCTGGCCTGGTCGGCGCTGGCGACCTTGGCGCTCGGCGTCGCCGGCGGGCTCTTCATCACGCGCAACATGCTGCGTCGGGTCGAAGCGGTGAACCGCACCAGCGCCCGCATCATCCACGGCGATCTGTCGCAGCGCGTGCCGCTCTCGGGGAGCGGCGACGAGTTCGACCAGCTCGCCGCGAATTTGAATGCCATGCTCGATCAGATCGAACGGCTGATGCTGGGCATGCGCCAAGTGACCGACAACATCGCCCATGATCTGCGCACGCCGCTCGCGCGGCTGCGCGCGCGGCTCGAGGTCACCTTGTTCGAGAAGCCCGATGCCGCGCGCTATGCCGAAGCGCTGAATGAGACCATCGCCGAGGCGGACCGGCTGCTCCAGACCTTCAACGCGCTCTTGAGCATCGCCGAGGCCGAGGCGGGATCGCGGCGCGAGGCGTGGGCGATCGTCGATCTCGCGGAGATCGCCCGCACCGTCGCCGAGCTCTACGAACCGGTCGCCGACGAAAAGGGCCTCGCCCTCGCGGTCGAGACCGATGCGACCTTGCCGGTGCGCGGCGATCGCCACTTGCTGTCGCAGGCGCTCGCCAATCTGCTCGACAACGCGCTCAAATACACGCCCTCCGGCAAGGTCACCTTGACCGCGCGCGCCGCCGACGACATCGTGCGGATCGAGGTGATCGATACCGGTCCCGGCGTTCCCGCCGATCGGCGCGAGGCGGTGTTCGACCGCTTCGTCCGTCTCGAAGGCAGCCGCAGCACGCCCGGCAACGGGCTCGGTCTCAGCCTGGTGCGTGCAGTGGCGCGGCTCCACGCCGGCGCCTGCTGGCTCGAGGACAATGCGCCCGGCCTCAGGGCCGTGCTCACCGTGCCGATGGTGAAGGGAGAGAGTGTGCCGCGCCTCGCCGAGAGTCGCTCAGCAGCATGATTCGCAGAGTTGCCGCGGCCGCGCGGCGAGGCGCTGCGCCATTTCGCGCAACAGACGGCGGATCGCGGCGGCATCGAGCCCGTCGCGCTCCATGACCTGGTCTACGATCTCGTCGCCAAGCAATTCATCGAGGCTCGGCTCCCCTGTCATCCGCCACGACCGCATTGCCGCCTCCCTCAACTGTGGCCTCGGCAAGCAGCATGACGTCGAACCATGGCCGTTTTATGGCGCTGCCTGAGATAATTTTGGGGCCGGCGGGCGACTCGTGTGACATGGCGTGCCGTCAACTCGCTTGAGCGTTGGGTGGCCGGGGATTATGGTTAATTGCGACGCAAGCAGGCGTCGGGAAGATCGAGCGGATGAGCATCCGTCACAGACGCGGTCGCAGGAGCGGCGCATGGCTCGGCCTGCTTGCGGTTGCGATCCAAATCTTCCTGCCGTTCGTCATCGCCGCCGAGATCCGCGCCATGGCGGCGGAGGAACTGGTTCTCGCCGACGCCTTCGACCCGGCGACGACCTGTCTCCACGATGTCTCGGGCCAGCCGCGGGGCGATCATCGGGCTCCCCTGCATGGTGCGGTCTCGGGCTGCCCGATTTGCGTTGCCCTCGCCGCCGCCCATGCCTTCGCGCCGCCCGCCGCGCCACTCCAGGCGCTGCCGCACGTGGTGGAAAGCGATCTTGTTACCGCCGCGATCGCCCCCCGAACCGCGTCAATCCTCGCCGCACCCTATCAGTCGCGAGCGCCCCCTCCTTCGGCCTAATGCTTGGATAAGCCGCCAGCCTTTTCGCAGGCTGACTCGCTGGCTTTGAAACCGAAGGTTTCTCGAAATGAATCGATCAATTCGCGCGTCAATGCTCCGCGCTTGCGACGGCGCTCCATGTCTCGCCCTCGCTCGCGCCGCAGCCCTTGCCGCCTCGCTTTGCTTCGCTCCAACCGCCAGCTGGGCCTGCGCCTGCGGCTGCGGCGTCTTTGACGTCGGCACGAGTTCGATGTTTCCCACCGACTCGGGCGGCACCGCGTATGTCGAATACGACTACCAGGACCAGACAATCAATTGGAGTGGCAGCTCCGGTGCGCCCGCCGCCAACAATGCTGACAAGGATCTCCGTACCAACTTCTTCACTGCGGGGCTTCAATACATGTTCAACCGGAGCTGGGGAATTCAGGTCGAGGTGCCCTATTGGGATCGGAAGTTCACGACCGACCAGAATTTTCCGAACTCTCCGCCCGACGATGTAACGGCTCATTGGTCCGATCTCGGCGACATACGGATCCGAGGCGTTTACACCGGGTTTTCGGAAGACCTGTCGACGGGCGTGACCTTCGGTCTGAAGTTGCCGACCGGCAGCTACCAGTACAACTCGGCCGTCGTCGATCGCGACAGCCAGATTGGCAGCGGCAGTACCGATATCCTGCTCGGCG
>DATNIY010000125.1:0-27748 GCA_035604195.1 Allostellaceae bacterium | reverse complement strand
CGGCTGGGTTGCCGGACGGGTCCTCGCCGATCTCGGCGCCGATGTTGTCAAGCTCGAGCCGCAGGCGACCGATCGCACGCGGCGCGACTGGCGCGCCTTCAATGTCAACAAACGCGTCCTCGATCTCGGCCCGGCGAAGCCGGCCGATCAGCCGCAGATCGAGGACCTCCTTGCCAAGGCCGATATCTGCCTCCTGACGCCGGGATCTTCGCTGGCCGACAAAGCGCTTGATGCCGATACCCTGCGCCAGCGTTTTCCGCGTCTGGTGGTCGTCATTATCACCCCGTTCGGCCGCGTCGGACCGCGCAAGGATTGGCGGGCTTCCGACATCGAACTGATGGCCGCCGGCGGCGCCATGTCGCTCGCCGGCGAACCCGACGGGGTGCCGTTGCGGGTGAGCGAGCCGCAGTCCTACAGCTGGGTGGGAGCGCAGGCCGCCATCGGCGCGCTCATTGCCTTGTTCCGGCGCGACGCCACCGGCTGCGGCGATTTGGTCGACGTCTCGGCCCAGGCTTCCGTCGTCATTGCAGCCGCCCACGCGCCGGCCTTTTTCGACCTCAATCGAATCATACCCAAGCGGGCGGGCGCCTTCATGACCGGCCGTTCGATCAAGGGCGCCCATTACCGCGTGTTCTGGCCGTGCCGAGACGGGTGGCTCAATTTCATCTTTTACGGTGGCGTCGCCGGACGGCGCACCAACGAGCAGCTCGTCGCCTGGATGCGCGAGCGCGGCGCCGAGCTTGGGCCGCTTGCCACCATCGATTGGGCGCGTTTCGATCCGACCAAGGCGGACCAGGCGGAGGTCGATGCCATCGAGGCGCCAGTGATGAAATTCCTCGCCGGCATCACCAAACGCGAATTTCTCAACGAGGCGCATAAGCGCGAGATGCTCGGCTATCCCGTCTCTACCGTCGCCGACATCGCCACCGACCCGCAGCTCGAGTCGCGCGGCTATTTCCAAACCGTCGGTGGCGAGCGTCATTGCGGCAGTTTCGCGGTGATCGATGGCGCACGCCCACCGCTGCGGTATGGGGCCGGCACGCCTCTGGTTGAAGAGCAGCGCGAATCTCGACGGACGGGGGCAACGGTCGCGAGCGGGCTCACCCAAGCCTTGGACGGCGTCAAGGTGGTCGAATTCGGCGGCTATGCCGCCGGACCGCACGTCGGCAAGATCCTCGGCAATTTCGGCGCGAAAGTCGTGCACGTGGAGTCACGCGACCGGCCGGACGGGTTCCGCCTGCAATATCCACCCTACCCTGGCAACCGTCAGGGTCTCAATCGCAGTGGATGTTTCAGCCTCTTCAACGACTCCAAGTATGGCGTCACCGTCGACTTGAAGAAACCCGAGGGCGTGGAGCTGGCGCGCCGGCTGGCGCAATGGTGCGACGTGATCGTGGAGAACATGCGCCCGGGCGTGATGCAGCGCCTCGGCCTAGGATTTGACGCGCTGTCGCAGATCAATTCGCGCTTGGTCATGCTGTCCACCTGCAACATGGGGCAGACCGGCCCGCGCGCCGATACGCCGGGATTCGGCTCCCAGCTGTCCGCGCTCGCCGGCTTTTGCGGGATGACGGGATTTCCCGACGGCCCACCGATGATCCTCTATGGCCCCTATATCGATTTCACCGCCTCCTTGCTCGGCTGCTCGGCTGTGCTGGCGGGTTTGGTCCGCAGCCGACGTATCGGCAAAGGCACCTATATCGATGTCTCGCAGTACGAATGCGGCCTTATGTTCATGGCCGGCGCGCTGCAGGATTATTTCGTGACCGGTCGCTTGGCCGAGCGCTGCGGCAACGCCGATCCCGAGGCTGTACCGCACGGCGCTTTCCCCTGCAGCGACGGCGAGTGGGTCACGCTGTCGTGCTGGTCGAACGATGAATTCAAGGCCCTCGCCGGGATCATCGGCCAATCCAGGTTGGCAATGGCCGCCGATTTCGCGACGCCGGCGGCACGCCGGGCGCACAAAGGCGAACTCGACGCCGTGATATCGGCGTGGACCAGCGGCCGCAGCGCCGTGGCGGCGGCGCAGACGCTGCAGGCTGCCGGCATTCGCGCCTACCCCGTGGTGACCATGGCCGGCCTGTTTTCCGATCCGCAACTCGCCGCGCGCCGGCAATGGCGCGTGCGCCGTCATCCCGAAATGGGCGATCAGGCGTACTGCTTCCCCGGATTCGACCTCACCAAGACGCCAGGTGACATCGTTTCCGCGGCGCCATGTCTTGGCAACGACAATGATTTCGTGTTCCGCGATCTTTTGGGACTGAGCGACAGCGAAATGGCAAGATTTCAGCAGCGGGGCGTGTTCGGCTGACGCGCCATTGCCGGGTCGGGCCCCCCGGGCGTGGTGTATCCGGCGGCGCGTCACCGAGATCACAGGCTTGGGCCGGGAAGACCTATTTGAGTTGACAAAAACTCGCGCCTCCCCTGCGGCGGCGCGCTCGCCTCGCGCAACCTCTCCAACGCGGCGGCGGTGGCGCTTTATGAACTCGCGCGACGGTGCTTGCCCGGCGGCTGAAGCCGGGAGTATCAACGCGGTCGCCGATGCCGGGTTAGCTCAGCGGTAGAGCAGCGGTTTTGTAAACCGAAGGTCGGGAGTTCAATCCTCTCACCCGGCACCATCTTCCTCGGGCGCGATGCGGAGCGCCTTGGTGAAGCGCGCGTTGCCGGTGTACCAGGCGATGGTCGCGGTCAGCTCGACGATCTCCTGCGGTGAATAGAGGCGCCGCAACGCCGCGAAAGTCGGATCATCGACGTTGCCGTCTTTCGCCGCCTGGTCGGTATAGGCGAGGACGGCGCGCTCGCGCTCGTCGAAGAGCGGCGAATCCCGCCACGCCGTCAGCGCCGCGATCTTCGCCGCGGAAACGCCACATTTGAGCGCGATGCTGCGATGGACGCTCTGCTCATAGGCGGATTCCGCCACTTGCGCCGTGCGCAGGATGACCATCTCGCGCAGCGCCTGCGGCAGCGAGACATCGTTGCGTAGCGCGCCGGCATAGCGCGCGGTCGCCGCAAAAAGCCTCGGCGCGTGGCCAGAGACGCGGTGAATGTTCCACAGCGCGGCGCCGCGGGCGCGGATGCCCGCGAAGGTCTCCGCCAGGAGAGCATCCTCGAGCGGCTCTTCGAGCCGGGGCAGCCGCGAAATGCTTTTGCTTTGCTTGTTCATCGGTTGCTCCGCGAATAACGGCCGGCTGGGTTCATGATAGGGGATGAAGGCGCGCCTTCCCGCGTAGAGATTAATAGGCTGGAACAAACCGGCCGGTCGAACGTTTTACTATAAGAGGAGAAAAGCCATGAATGCCGGCGGCAACAAGCGCAGATTCGGTTGGACGCGCGCGATCCTGATCGGCGCCGCGCTCATCGGCCTCTCGGGCTGCGTCTACGCGCCGGCGCCATACGGCTATGGCGGCGGCTATTACCCCGGTTACTCCTATTATGGGCCGGCCTATTACGGCCCGTCCTATTACGGCCCGGAGATCGGCATATACGGCGGCGGCGGGCGTCGCTACTGGCGCTGACGCGCCGGCGCGCGGCGGCGCCGGGCGACGATGTGGAAGATGTGCCAGTGCTTGGCCTTGCCGCGCGGCGTGACGCCGTCGCTCTCCTCTTCTTCGAACAGCGCGATGTCGAGCCCTTCGATGAGCCGCAGAGCGGCGGCGCGGTCGAGAAAGGTCATGCCCGGCCGGCCGAACCAGGAATCGCGCTCGCCATAGAGCTGCCCGGCAAAGGCGCCGCCTGGCTTGAGCGAGGCGACGATCCGCCGCCACAGCTCCGGGAAGCGCTCGCCCGGACAGAGCGGTAGCGCGAAGCTCGCATTGACGAGATCGGCCGCGGGCCAAGCGGCATCTTCGAAGCGCGCGGTGAGCGTTTGGAGCCGGGCCCCCGGCGGCAGATCGGCGCGGGCCTTGAGCCGCGTAAGCGCCTCCGGCTCCGCATCGATCGCCAGCACCAACCAGCCGCGCCGCAGGAGCTCGATCGTGTCCCTGCCGTCGCCACAGCCGAGATCGACCGCGAACCGGTCCTCGCCCCCGCCCGCGAAACCCTCGAGCGCCGTCAGCAGGGTCCGCCGCGGCGGGCGGCCGGAGGTCGCCTCGTAATAAGCGCCCCAGCTTTCCGTCTGCTTCTCCTCAGCCATCGCGTTGTCCTTTCGGACGCGGAGTCTAGCCCATTCCGCGCCGGGGCGCGGCGCGCCGTGCTGAGCCGAGACAAAGCGGGGCGCCCTGCGCTACCATTTGGCTATCGCAAGCATGGCCGGCCGATGCAGGGGTTGCGCGACCGGCCGGGATGAGGACAGCGCCATGAAATCGCCGGCACCCGTACGTGGCCTCCACCATTTCGCCTATCGCTGCCGCGACGCCGAGGAGACACGCGCCTTCTACGAGGATCTCCTCGGCCTGCCGCTCGCCCATGTCATTCGGGCGGAGAACGTTCCCAGCACCGGCGAATACTGCCCCTACGTTCACATCTTCTTCGAGATGAAGGACGGCTCCTTCATCGCCTTCTTCGATCTCGGCGACGACGTCACCGCCGATCCGTCGCCCAACACGCCGGGCTGGGTCAACCATATCGCATTGCGTGTCGACACCGTCGCCGATCTCGAGGCGATGCGCGAACGGCTCGAGGCCGCGGGCGTGAAGGTGCTGGGAATCACCGATCATCACTTCGTCAAATCGATCTACTTCTTCGACCCGAACGGATTGCGGGTCGAGTTCACGACCGAGACGGTTCCCGACACCTATCTCGAGCAAGCCGCGAAGGACGCGCATCGCCAGGTCAGCGCGTGGAAGACCGAGAAAGAGGCGCGGCGCAAGGCGGCGCTCGTCCAGGCCTAGCCGAGCGACGGCGCAGCGCGGCCCCGTAAGGCCCGGTCGAGCGGCGGCATGGCGATCGATTGGGCCGTGGCGCTCGTCTCGGCGGGCGTTTTCGCAGCAACCCTGTGGCTGACCGGAGCCGTCCGTGAATGGCTCGGGCGCCGGGCCATTCTCGACCGCCCCGGCCACCGCTCCTCGCATCATGCGCCGGTGCCGCGCGGCGGCGGGGTGGCCGTCGTCGCAACCTTGCTCGCCGGCTGGATCATCCTGGCGCTCATTCGGCCGGAGCCGGCGGGCATTGGCGTCGTCATCGCCGCCGCTGCCGTGCTCGCGCTGGTCTCCTGGCGGGACGATCTGCGGAGCCTGCCGGCGGGAGCGAGGCTTGCCGCCCATGCCGTCGCCGCCATTATTGGCGTCGCCTGGCTGCCGGCGAGCGCGCAAGTGTTCCAGGGCCTGCTGCCGCATTTGCTCGACCGCGCCGCCGCGGCCGTGCTCTGGGTCTGGTTCGTCAATCTCTACAATTTCATGGATGGGATCGACGGCATCGCCGGCAGCGAAACCGCCTGCCTCGGCCTCGGCATCGCCGTCGCGCTCGGCTTCGCCGGGGCGAGCGGCGACGGCACGGCTGGTCTGGCACTGGTCGCGGCGGCGGCGGCTTTGGGCTTTCTGCGCTGGAATTGGCATCCCGCGAAGGTCTTTCTCGGCGATGTCGGCAGCGTGCCGCTCGGCTACCTCTTGGGGTGGTTGCTGCTCGATCTGGCCGGGAGCGGATGGTGGGCGCCGGCGCTGATTCTGCCGCTTTATTACCTCGCCGATGCGACGATCACGCTGGCCCGCCGCGCCGGCCGCGGCGAGCGTATCTGGCAGGCGCATCGCGAGCATTTCTATCAGCGGGCGCTTGCTCCCGATGGCGACCACGCCGCCGTGGTTCGCATCATTCTCCTGGGCAATGCCGGGCTCGTCGCGCTCGCGGCCTTCGCCGCGGCGCAGCCGATCCCGGCGCTCATCGCTGCCGTCCTGGTCACCGCCGGAATGCTGACCGCACTGGAGCGGCGCAGCCGAGGCTGAGCTATTCGGTAGCGCCCTGACGGAAGTATTGCGGCCTGACGAAGTGGCCGGCCCACGCCCCGCGCCGCGCCGCGCGCGCCGCCTGCTCGAGCGGCAGATACTGGACGCCGCGGCCATAGGCGAAAGCCAGCCCTTCGCTGACGAGAACCGAGCCCACGTCGCGCCCGCCGGCCGAGCAGAAGGAGAACTCGCGGGCATGCCGATCGACGAATTCGGGATCGGCGTGACAGGAGAAATCGGGCCGATGGACCAGATCCCTGAGCCGCTCGGTCGCAACCGCGCCGCATTGCCAGACGACATCGAGCGCATCGCGGCAGGTCTGCTTGCTCTCGAAGGCGTCAACGCCATAAAGGCGCAGCCGTTGCGCCGGACAGCCGAGACCGAACCGGGAGAAGAAGCAATGATGTGCAATCATCTCGAAGGTGTCGCCGTCGATGACGTAGTAACGGTCGGCCGCCGCCTTCGGCCCGAGCAGCGCATAGGCGAGCGCTCCCGAACCCAGCATCATCACGACCACCGCCGCGGCGCCGATGCGTGCCGTTCGCCGGCTCAAACGCAGCCTTCGCATGCGCCGAAGATAGCCTATTGTCCGTATCGAAGGGAGGGGCGATGCCCGAATCGCGGCCTGTCATTCTGGTCGGAGGCGCCGGCTTCATTGGCCGGGCGCTCGCCGCGCAGCTCGCGGCGCGGGGGATTCCGGTCGTCGCGGTGACCCGCACGCCAGTCTCCCTCGGACCGGGCATCGTTGTGCGCGCGGCGGGAGATTTGAGTGCGGCGACGGACTGGCCATCTCTCCTCGCAGGCGCGGGGATGGCGGTGCATCTCGCGAGCCGCGCCCACGCGCCGATCGCGGCAAGCGCCGAAGAGGACTGGATCGCAGCGGAAGCGGCAACCGCCGCGGCGCTCGGCCACGCCGCCGGCAGAGCTGGAATCGAGCGGCTGGTGCTGATGAGCTCGATCAAAGTGCTGGGCGAGACCAGCGGTGCGACCCGGTTCCGCGCAATCGACATTCCGGCGCCTCGGGACGCCTATGGCCGCGCCAAGCTCAGGATCGAGGACGCAATGGCGGAAGCCGCCTCTGAAAGCGGCGTGCCGCTCGTCGTGCTGCGCCCGCCGCTCGTCTATGGTCCGGGGGTGAAGGCGAATTTCCTCGCCCTGCTGCGGCTCGTCGACCGCGGTCTGCCGCTGCCCTTCGCCAGCATCGACAATCGGCGTAGTCTGATCTTCCTCGACAACCTCATCGACCTCGTCGCACTTGCCCTGTCGCATCCGGCGGCCCCCGGCAACAGATTTCTCCTGCGCGACGACGACGAAGTCTCGACCCCGGCCTTGGTGCGGCATATCGCCCAGGCGCTCGGCCGGCCGGCCCGCCTCTTTCCTTGCCCGCCCGCCCTGCTGCGCGGATTCGCGGCGCTCGCCCGCCGCGCCGAAACTGCCGAACGGCTTCTGGGCTCGCTCCGCGTCGACGACGGCGCGACGCGAGCGATGCTCGGCTGGCAGCCGCGGGTCACGCTTGCCGACGGGCTCGCCGCGACCTGCCGCTGGTTTCGCGGCGGTGGCCGGGACAGCGGCTCGCGCCCATGAGGCCGGCGCCGGTCGCACCCGTGTCTGACGCTCCCCGCAAGCTCATCTTTCTCGTCACCGAGGATTGGTATTTCTGGTCGCACCGGCTGCCGATGGCGCGGGCGGCGCGCGAGGCCGGCTTCGCGGTGGCGGTGGCGACCCGCGTCGTCGCGCATGGCGAGCGCATTCGCGCCGAGGGCTTTGCCCTTCATCCGCTGCGTTGGCGGCGGCGCAGCCTCGGGCCGTGGGCGAGTCTGGCCGCAATCGCGGAGATCTGGCGCCTCTATCGCCGCGAGCGGCCGCTCATCGTCCATCACGTCGCCTTGAAGCCGGCGCTGCTCGGCGGCATCGCCGCGCGCCTCGCGCGCGTGCCCGGCGTGGTCAGCATGATCGCCGGCACCGGCTATGTCGGGACGGCGCCCGCGGCGCGCGCGCGGCTGATCGGCGGCCTCGCGCAGCTCGCCTGGCCTTGGCTGCTGTTGCGGCCGGGGAGCCGCGTGATCGTTCAGAACGAGGAAGACCGGCGCGCCCTTGCCGCGCTTCGGCCCGATGCCGCCGACCGCATCGCCCTCATCGCCGGCTCGGGCGTCGATCTCGAGCGATTCCGCCCGGCGGCCGAGCCGGCCGCTCCGCCCGTCGTCGCCCTCTACGCCGGCCGCATGATCGCCATCAAGGGCGTGGCGATCCTGGTCGAAGCCCAGCAGGCGGTGCGGCGCCGCGGCATCGACCTGCGCTTGGTGCTGGCGGGCGCGCCCGACCCGGAGAACCCGAGTTCGATCGCCACGGCGACGCTCGAGCGTTGGCAAAAGCTGCCGGGCGTTGCCTGGCTCGGCCATCAGGAGGATATCCGTCCGGCCCTCGCCGCGGCGCACATTGCCGTGCTCCCCTCGCTCGGCGGCGAAGGCCTGCCCAAGAGTCTCCTCGAAGCCGCGGCAATGGCGCGGCCCATCGTCGCGACCGATATTCCGGGAGTGCGGATGATTGCGCGCGACGGGGTCAATGCGATCCTGGTGCCGCCTGGCGACGGGGCGGCGCTCGCCGAAGCGCTGGCGGCGCTGGCCGCCGATGCCGCGCGCCGCGGCCGGCTCGGCGCCGAGAGCCGGCGGCTGGCCGAGAAGTTTTCCGATGCCGCCGTGGCCGCCCAGATCGCTGCGCTCTACCGCGCGCTGTTGCTGGAGATCGGTGCCGCGCCGCTCTGAGGGCCAGGGAAAAGCGTATCGATTCGGCCAAGCAGCCGATAGGCGACCAGGCCGACCCATTCGTGAACCGCGTCATCGAGGTCGACGAGATTGGCGGCGAGCCACAAGCGGGATGTCAACGACCGGCCCGTCCGGTAATCCGCCGGGTAGGGCACGACGCCCCAGCCGACATGGCGGAAGCAGCCCATGGCGCGCGGCATGTGCGCTGCCGAAGTGACGAGGACCCAGACCTCGCCCGGTTGCGGCCGAATCAGATCGCGCGTGAACACGGCATTGTCGAAGGTGGTCCTCGAGCGCTCCTCGAGCACCAGGCGACGTGCATCGATTCCGTCCGCCTCGAGCAGCGTGGCGGTCGCCGCTGCCTCGCTCAGCGAGCCGTCGCCGAGCCCACCATTGCCGCCGGAGAGAACGATCCGCGCCGTCGGATAGCGCTGCGCCAGCGCCAGGGTTTCCGTCACTCGCGCCGCCGCCTCATTGAGCGCGACCTGGCCATGGGCGCGCGTCGTTTCGGGCTCGACCGCGCCGCCGAGCAGGATGATGCCGTCGATTCGGTCGGGCAGCGGAACCGGCGGCACAAAGCGCTGCTCGAGCGGGGCGATCACCCAGTCGCTGACCGGCAGCACCGTCACGACAAAGAATCCAAGACTCGCCACTGCAACGAGGGCGCCGCCGCGCCGCCACCGGCTTGTCCACATCAGCAGCACGCCCAGCGCCAGAATTAGGCACAGCAAATTTCCCGGTCGTGCGACGAGCCAAAAGAGCTTGCTGACCACGAAGATCATCGACCCCCGCCCGCTTCTGCCGGCAACAGGCTAACATAACGGCCCGGCGAAAGGCCCGGCGGCGCATTTCGCTTGCCGCTTCGGCGCGGCTTGCCTAACGTCCCCGCCGATTCAAGGGGAATGCATTGAGATTCAGCAGCCGCGCCGCCTTCGCCTTCGGCCATGACCTGTTCATGGCGGCGCTGTCCTTCGTCGCCTCCTTCTACCTGCGCGTCGGCAACGACATCTTCGACTATCCGGCGTCGCTCATCTGGGGCTACGACGCCGCCTTCACCGCGACCGCCGGCGCCGTCTTCCTGTGGACCGGGCTCTACCGCGGCATCTGGCGCTACGCCTCCCTGCCCGACCTCATCGCCGTGCTGCGCGCCGTGACGCTGGTCATTCTCGTCTATTTTCCGCTGATGTTCCTGGCGACGCGGCTCGCGGATCTGCCGCGCTCGACGGTCGGCATCAATTGGCTGGTGCTGACGGCGCTGCTCGGCGGTCCGCGTTTCGCCTACCGCGTCTTCAAGGACCGGGGGCTCGACCATCTGCTCGAGCGCACCAGTCACACCGCCATCCCGGTGCTGCTCATCGGCGCGCGCGAGAACGCCGATCTCTTCATCCGCGCGACGGCGAGCGATCCGGAGCGGCTCTATCGCGTCGTCGGCCTGGTTTCCGACAGCTCGGCGCGGGTCGGCCGCGACATCGGCGGGGTGCCCGTGCTCGGCACGCTCGATGACATCCGCGAGGTGGCGGCGCGGCTCGCTCGCCGCGGCGAGCGGCCGCACCGCCTCGTCATAACCGCGCCGTCGCTCGACGGCGCCGTCGTTCGCAGCCTCCTCGACGTCGCACATGAGCTCGGCATCCCGCTGGCGCGGCTGCCGCGCCTCATGGATCTGCGCGAGACGCGCACCGACGCACCGCGCCGCATCGAGCCGGTGGCGCTCGAGGACCTTCTGGGGCGGCCGCAGACCGTGCTCAACCGCGCCAGCATGCGCGCGCTCGCCGCCGGCCGGCGCGTACTGATCACCGGCGCGGGCGGCACGATCGGCGCCGAACTCACGCGCCAGATCGCCGCCTTCGCGCCGGCGCGGCTGGTGCTCTTCGACAACGGCGAATTCGCGCTCTACGGCATCGATCAAGAACTGCACGAACGGTTTCCGGAGGTGGCGCGCACAGCCCTCATCGGCGACGTCCGCGACCGGCGCCGGGTCGAGGAGGTGATGGCGGCGGAGCGGCCGGAGCTGGTCTTCCACGCCGCGGCTTTGAAGCACGTCCCGATCGTCGAGGCCAATCCGAGCGAAGGCGTGCTCACCAATGTGCTGGGCACGCGGCATGTCGCCGAGGCCTGCCGCACCCATGGCGTCCGCGCCATGGTGATGATCTCGACCGACAAGGCCGTCAACCCGGCGAATGTGATGGGGGCGACCAAGCGGCTCGCCGAGAGCATCTGCCAGGCGCTCGACATCGTCGAATCGCGCCGGCCCAACGGCACGCGCTTCGTCACCGTGCGCTTCGGCAACGTCTTGGGCTCGACCGGGTCGGTGGTTCCCTTGTTCCAGCGCCAGCTCGCCGCCGGCGGGCCCTTGACCGTGACCCATCCGGAGATCGCGCGCTTCTTCATGACCGTGCGCGAGGCGGTGGAACTGGTGCTGCAGGCCTCGGCACTCGCTGTCGAGGATGCGCCCGAACGCGGCAGGATCTTTGTCCTCGACATGGGCGAGCCGATCAAGATCGCCGATCTTGCCCGACAGATCATCCGCCTCGCCGGCCTCACCCCGGACAAGGACATCGCGATCGAATTCATCGGCTTGAGGCCGGGCGAGAAGCTGCAGGAGGAGCTGTTCCACGCCAGCGAGCCGCTGCTCCCGACCAAGATTGCGGGCATCCGCCTCGCCGCGCCGCGAACCATCGACTACGCGATGCTGCAACGCTCGCTCGACGAGCTTGCCGAGCATACCCGCGAGCGGCGCGAGGATCGCGTCATCGCGCTTCTCGCGACCTTGGTGCCGGAATATCCCGGCAGCCAGCCACCAGACACGCGCGCAGCGGCGGGCGAGCCCTAGCGTCCGAGTCGGGCGGGATTCCCGAGACGTTCGCCGCGATAGACGCCGTTGCGTATGGGCTCCCACCAATCGCGACTGTCGAGATACCAGCGTACCGTCTTGCGCAAGCCGGTCTCGAGGCTCTCGACCGGGCACCAGCCGAAATTGCGGCGCAGCTTGCCGTCGTCGACCGCATAGCGCAAATCGTGGCCCGGCCGATCGGCGACGAAGTTGATGAGGCGCGCATGCGGCCGATGCGGCGACTGCGGCAGCTCGTCGTCCAAGATGGCGCAGAGCATGCGGACGAGATCGAGATTGGCGCGCACCTCGCCGCCCGCGACATTATAGGTCTCGCCGACCTCGCCCTGGCGCAAGAGCAGCCACAATGCTGCCGCATGGTCGCCGACATAAAGCCAGTCGCGCACGTTGCCGCCGTTGCCATAGATCGGCAGCTTCTTGCCCTCGAGCGAGTTGAGGATCATCAGCGGCACGAGCTTCTCGGGAAATTGCCACGGCCCGTAATTGTTCGAGCAGTTCGTGGTGACGACGGGCAGGCCAAAGGTGCGATGCCAGGCCCGCACCAGATGATCGGCGCCGGCCTTGGAAGCGGCATAGGGGCTGTTGGGCCGGTAGGGCGCATTCTCGGCGGTGCGCTGGCTCGGTTCGAGCGAGCCAAAGACCTCGTCGGTCGAGATGTGATGGAAGCGGAAGCGCGCCTGGGCCGAGCCGCTCAGCGTCTGCCAATAGGCGCGGGCCGCCTCGAGCATGGTGAACGTCCCGGCCAGATTGGTGCGGATGAAATCGTCGGGCCGGTCGATCGATCGGTCGACATGGGTCTCAGCCGCCAAATGCATCACCGCATCGGGACGGTGGCGTGCGAAGACCGCCGCGACGGCGGCGGCATCCGCGACATCGGCAACGACCAGCGCGTAGCGCCCGCCGCCGCCGAGCTTGCCGAGCGGCGGGTTCGAGCCGGCATAGGTCAGCTTGTCGAGGTTAACGACAGCCGCGCCCTCGCCCAGCAGATGGCGGACGACCGAGGTGCCGATGAAGCCGGCGCCGCCGGTAACCAGGACTTTCACGGCCGCTCTCCCTCCGAACCGAGCTTGGTCGAGCCGTAGCGCAGCCGGCGGATCGAGGCAAGGCTCACTCGGGTAGCAGCGTAAGGTTATCGATGAGGCGCGTCTTGCCGAGATGCGCGGCGGCAAGGACTCGGGCGGGCCGGTCGAGACGCTCGAGCGGCGCCAAGGACTCAGCGTCGCAGATCTCGAGGTAATCGATCTTGGCGAAACCGGCCCGAAGCAGCGCGGCGCGGCCTTCGGCCGCGGCGGCGGCGGGTGCCACACCATCGCGGCGGACGCGCTCGCCGACCGCAGCGAGCGCGCGGTGCAGCGCCGGCGCGATGCGGCGCTCTTCGGGCGAGAGATAGGCGTTGCGCGAGGACAGCGCCAAGCCGTCGGCTTCGCGCACCGTCGGCACGCCCTCGATGCGCACGGGAATGTCGAGGTCGCGGACGATTCGACGAATGACCTGGAGCTGCTGGTAATCCTTCTCGCCGAAGCAAGCGATCTCCGGCCGTATCTGGAGGAGAAGCTTGGCGACGATCGTCGCGACCGCCCGGAAATGGCCGGGACGGAACGGCCCGCACAGGCGCTCGGCGATCGGCCCCGGCTCGACCGTGGTGGCAAACCCTGCGGGATACATCTCCGCCACGCCCGGCGCGAAGAGCAGATCGCAGCCGGCAGCCGCGAGCTTCGCCGCATCCGCCGCCTCGTCGCGCGGATAGCGCGAGAAATCCTCGGCCGGGCCGAATTGCGTCGGATTGACGAAGAGGCTCGCGACCACAAGCGGGCAGCATTCGCGGGCGCGGGCGACGAGGGCCAGATGCCCGGCATGCAGCGCGCCCATGGTCGGAACCAGCGCCACGCTCTCGCCGCTCTCGTGCCAGGCCGCGACGTGCGCGCGCAGCGCCGCCACCGTGCGCGCCACGGCGAGCCCGCCAAGCCTCTCGGATTGGGCCACACTCATGCTGGGCCGCGATGTAGTGCGACGGCTAGGGCGCCGCAAGGGCGAGGGCGTCAGGGATGCGCGAGCGCCAGGCGCATCACCGGCACTGCCGCGGGAAAGGTGTCGAGACTTTCCGCCTCGGCCGGGGTGAACCAGCCCAGCGCGAGCGCGTCCTCGAGCGGCTCGCCCTCGCCGGATTGCCAATCGAGGAGGACGCAGACGAGAGTGAAATGCGTCATCACCCGCCCCTTCTCGTCGTGCCGGATCATGTCGAGGATCTCGAGCTCGCTCACCGGCTCGGCGCCGATGCCGGTCTCTTCGAGAAGCTCGCGGCGGGCGCAGGAGCGGACGGTCTCGCCCAACTCCTGCACGCCGCCAGGAAAGCCCCATTTGCCGATGCTGGGCGCGACCGAGCGCTGCGCCAGCAGCACGCGCCCGCCCCGCCGCACCACCGCGAGCGCGCCGAGGATCGGCCGCTCGGGGTAGACGCGCGCGCCGCTGCTCACGGCTCCAGCGGCGCCGCCTGGCCCTCGATCACCTTGTAGATCTCGCTGCCCTCGGCACGGAACGCCGCCGAGCGCTCGGCCATGCCCTTCTCGGCATAGTCGCGCACCTCCTGCGAGATCTTCATCGAACAGAATTTGGGCCCGCACATCGAGCAGAAATGCGCGAGCTTGGCGCCCTCGGCGGGCAGCGTCTGATCGTGGAAGCGCTCCGCCGTCTCGGGATCGAGCGACAGGTTGAACTGGTCGCGCCAGCGGAACTCGAAGCGCGCGCGGGAAAGCGCGTCATCGCGCGCGCGCGCCCCCGGATGGCCCTTCGCCATGTCGGCTGCGTGCGCCGCGATCTTGTAGGTGATGACGCCATCCTTCACGTCGTTGCGATCGGGCAGACCGAGATGCTCCTTCGGCGTGACGTAGCACAGCATCGCCGTGCCGAACCAGCCGATCATGGCGGCGCCGATGGCGCTGGTGATGTGGTCATAGCCGGGCGCGATGTCGGTGACGAGCGGACCCAGGGTATAGAACGGCGCCTCGTGGCAATGCGCGAGCTGCAGGTCCATGTTCTCCTTGATCTTGTGCATGGGCACGTGGCCCGGCCCCTCGATCATCACCTGCACGTCATGCTTCCAGGCGATCTTGGTCAGCTCGCCTAGGGTCTTGAGCTCGGCGAACTGCGCCTCGTCATTGGCATCGGCGGTCGAGCCGGGCCGCAAGCCGTCGCCCAGGGAAAAGCTCACGTCATAGGCCCGCATGATCTCGCAGATCTCTTCGAAGCGGGTGTAAAGGAAGCTTTCCCGGTGATGGGCGAGGCACCACTTCGCCATGATCGAGCCGCCGCGCGAGACGATGCCGGTGACGCGCTTCGCCGTCAGCGGAATGAAGGGCAGCCGCACGCCGGCATGGACGGTGAAGTAGTCGACGCCCTGCTCGCACTGCTCGATGAGCGTGTCGCGGAAGATCTCCCAGGTCAGCTCCTCGGCCACGCCACCCACCTTCTCGAGCGCCTGATAGATCGGCACCGTGCCGATCGGCACCGGCGAATTTCGGATGATCCATTCGCGGATGGTGTGGATGTTCTTGCCAGTCGAGAGGTCCATCACCGTATCGGCGCCCCAGCGGATCGCCCAGACCAGCTTGTCCACCTCCTCGGCGACCGAGGATGTCACGATCGAGTTGCCGATATTGGCGTTGATCTTCACCAGGAAATTGCGGCCGATGATCATCGGCTCGCTTTCGGGGTGATTGACGTTGGCGGGAATGATGGCGCGGCCGCGCGCCACCTCGTCGCGCACGAATTCGGGCGTGACGAAATCCGGGATCGCCGCGCCGAAGCTCTCGCCGTCGGTCGGCTTCGGCAAATTCTCGCGGCCGAGATTCTCGCGGATGGCGATGTATTCCATCTCCGGCGTGACGATGCCGGCGCGCGCATAGGCAAGTTGGGTCACGGTCAGGCCCGGCCTGGCGCGCAGGGGCCGCCGCCCGGCGCGGTCGAAGGCCGCCACGGCGCTCGGCTCATTGGGCCGCAAACCGTTGTCTTCCGGGCACAGGCTGCGCCCGGGCTGTTCCTCGACATCGCCACGGGCAGCGATCCAGGGCGCGCGCAAGGGCGGCAGCCCGGCGCGGATGTCGATGCCGATGGCGGGGTCGGTGTAGGGCCCCGAAGCGTCGTAGACGCGGACCGGCGGCTCCTTCGCCGCCGGTGACAGATCGATTTCGCGCATCGCCACTTGTAGGCCGGCGTGGCGCCTGCCCGCGACGAAGATTTTGCGCGAGGCCGGCAGCGGGCCGGTCGATACGGTGAACTGCTGCTTGAGCGTGCCTTCGGGCATGGGTCTCCTCCCGGTCGAACGGCGTGGCGGAGATCCGGTGCCTGCGGAGTTGAGGGGCCGCCCCTGGGGCCGCGCCATTCCTTTCCCTACGCCGGTACGATCCGGATCAGGTTCGAAGGGTTCCCGCGTCGCGCCGTCTCCTGACGCCGAGCGGTGTCTCAGCCCCTTAGCGGGGCTCCCCTTGGAGAGGGTTAGTATTCCGAGAGACCGGCGGCGCCGTCAAGGCCGAACGCGCCGCCCGGCCCCCACCGGACGCAACGCTCCTGTGCTAGGCTCGCCGCGACGAAGGTGACCGGACGAGAGACCGGGTGAAGCGTGGAAGATCTGATCAGTAGCACGGCCGCTCGCGCGCGCCGGGAGCGGGCGAGCGTCGAGAGCCACGCCTCCTGGGTCGTCGCGATCGCTATTTTGTTCATCCTCTCCGTGGCCTTCGGCGCGCCCTATCTTGCGGTCGTCGCGCTGAAGCCGATCGCGGCGGAACTCGGCAGCGAGCGTTCCGTCCCGGCGCTGGCCTCGGCGCTGGCCTGGCTCGGCTGCGCCGTCGGCGGCTTGGCGATGGGCCGGATCGCCGACCGGATCGGCATGCGGTGGACCGCGCTCTTCGGCGCCGTGATGATCGCCGCCGGCCTCGCCCTAGCCGCGAGCGGCGGCGTATGGCGGCTGTGGATCGGCTACGGCATTCTGGTCGGCCTGCTCGGCCTCGCCGGGCTCAATGCTCCGGCCTATGTCTATATCAGCCGGTGGTTCGACCGGCGGCGCGGCACCGCGCTCGCGCTCATCTCGAGTGGCCTTTACCTCGCCGGAGCGGTTTGGCCCGAGATCTTCCAGCTTGCCATCGATCGCTTCGGATGGCGGCAGACCATGACCTATTTCGCCATTCTCGTCATCATCTTGATCGTCCCGACGGCGGCGATTTTCTTGGGCTGGCCACCCGAGACGCCGGCATTCGGCGCCGCCGGCGCCGGACCGCGCAGCGGCGAACGCGTACTTGGTTGGCCGCCGGGCGTCGTCGTCGCGCTCTTGTCGCTGGCGGCGATCTGCTGTTGCATGACCATGGCGATGCCGCAGGCCCATCTCGTTGCTTTTTGCAGCGACCTCGGGATCGCGTCAACGCATGGCGCGGCGATGCTGTCGCTGCTCCTGGCCAGCGCATTCTTCAGCCGCCAGCTCTGGGGCTGGATCGCCGACCGCATCGGCGGGTTGGGCACGGTGCTTGCCGGCTCGGCCTGCCAGGCCGCGGCGATGACGGCCTTTCTCCTCACCCAAGACGAGATCGGCCTATTCACCGTGGCAGCGTTCTTCGGCTTCGGATTCAGCGGCATCGTGCCGGCCTATGTCTTGGCGATCCGCGAACTGTTCCCCGCGGCGGAAGCCGGCTGGCGGATTCCGACCCTGCTGCTGTGCAGCGGTTCGGGGATGGCCGCGGGCAGCTGGCTCGCGGGCGCGCTCTATGATTATTTCGGCTTCTACGCGCCCGCCTTCGCTGCCGGCGTCGGCATCAATCTCGTCAATCTCGCGCTCGTCGGCACCTTGGTCTATCGCCAGCAATCGATCCAACCGGCGCCGAGCCTGGTGCGCTGATCACTCGCCCGTCCGCCACGGCAGCCGCGCATGGACGCGGCAGCGCTGGAGGATGTTGCGGTCCTCTGCCGGCAGAAGATGGCTCCGCCCAAACTGCCGCTGCCTGGCCGCGAGTTCGCCGAGGCGAAAGCCGGACGCCGGCGCCAACTGCACCAGGTTGGGCCGGCGTCCGCGGTCCTCGAGGAAAAGGGAATGCGGGAGCTGCGCCGCCGCGCGAGCGATCTCGTCCCGAACCTCGCTCTTCTGCAGGAACCCGGCCCAATTGATGGCGATGCAGCCCGCGGGCTTCAGCGCGGCGCTGCAGCCGCGCCAGAAGCGCGGCTCCCGCAAAGCGAGGCCGCCGGGGTCGTAGAGGTCGACGACGACGACATCGAACGCGCCGTCGGCATCGGCCACCGCCTGGCCGGCATCGGCGCGCCGCACCGGCTGATCGACATGGAAATATCGCCGGGCGAGATCGAGCACCGCCGGATCACGCTCGACCAAGGTCAGCGCGCAGTCCGGAAGATGGCGGGCGAGATGCCGGCACATGGCGCCGCCGCCCAGGCCCAAGAGCAGGGCCTTGCGTGGCTCACGGGTCAACGCGAAGGCAACGAGCATCATGCGCTCGTAGAGGAAGATCACGCGGTCGGGATGGAGCAGATCCATGGCGGAGTGCTCCATGATGGCGCCGCCGCGGTCGATCGAGCCGAGCAAGCGCTGGAGACTCGAGCGCACGGCGATGTCGATGACGAACCAAAAGGCCGCTCCGCCCGCCGTCCGCCGGGTCGCCACGATCTTGCATTCGCGGCCGTAATATCCTTTGAGACGGTCCTGCAGCATGTCATCCCGATGGCTGCGACAGTACAGAAACTCGCGATGGCGCTCGACCCTGGCGCGAAATAAGATCACTGCATCGGGCGGAGGGGAAGGATGCAGAAGCTCGGGCGCGTGCGTGCGGCGGCGGCGCAGCGTTCCCTCAATTGTTCAGACGAGGAATGGAGCAGCCGAGTCGCCTTGGCGGCCTGTTATCGGCTTTGCGCCCATTTCGGCATCACCGACCTCATCTACACCCACCTTTCGGCGCGCGTGCCCGGTCGGCCGCGCGAATTCCTGGTCAATCCCAACGGCCTCCTGTTCGAGGAGATCACCGCCTCGAGCCTGGTGAAGATCGATCTCGACGGCAATCTCATCGACGATCCGCTCGGCCTCGGCGTGCTCTCCGGCGGGTATTTCATCCACAGCGCCGTCCTCGAGGGGCGGCCCGACATCCAATGCGTCATGCACGTCCATACCGATGCGGGCATCGCCGTCTCTTGTCAGGAGGAGGGCCTGTTGCCGCTGAGCCAGCATGCGATGCGGTTCTACGGCCGCATCGCTTATTTCGACTATCACGGCATCGTCGAATCGGACGCCGAATGCCGCGGCCTGCAGCGGGCGCTCGGCGACAAGCTCGTGATGATGCTGCGCAACCACGGCCTGCTCGTCGCCGGGCGCAGCATCCCCGCGGCCTTCGATCTCCTCTACCACCTCGACCGCGCCTGTCGCATCCAAGTGCTGGCGCAGTCCTGCGGCGCCAAGCTCGTCACGCCGGCGGCGGCGACGGCGGAGCAAGTGGCGAGCGCCTATGAGCGGCTCGATGAAAACGATCGCCGCGACTGGCCCGCCCTCCTGCGCTTGCTCGAGCGGAGCAAATCGAATCACGCGCGCTGATGGGCGCCGCTATCGGCTGGCGAGCTGCTGCGTCAGGATGAAGTCGATCGGGGTGCCGCGCTCCTCGGTGCGGAAGGCGACGGCAACGCCGCGGTCGTCCAGCCAGACGAATTCCCGCTTGTCGCTGTCGATCTCGTATTGGCGCAGGCGCATCGCGGCGCCGTCCAGAGTTACGGTCGCTTCCTCGCCGCCGGTCACGTTGGCACGAATGAGCTTGCCGGTCTTGGTCGACATCATGACGTCCGAGTCTAAGAGCATCGCCGACCAGGGATTGGTCGGGCGAATATTCGCCGGCGCCAGAACGGTGCCGCCCGGCGAGGTGATGACGAATTTGTCACCGCGCGCCTCGCCATCGACCTCGAGCGCGTCCCCATTGGTCACGGTGACGCCGTGAAACGAAGCGAGGCGGTCGCCCTGCCAGCGCTCCAAGCGCTCGGCATCCTGCCGGTACATCACGATGCCCAGGAGCCTCACCGCGACGTGAAGCTCGGTCTTGACCTCGGTGCTGGCGCCGTTCTGCTCGACAATGTTGGTGTAGGTCCCGACATTGCCATAAGTGTGGTGGACGATGCGATATTGGTAGACATGCCGATCGGCCAGCGCCGGCCCAGCCGCGACCAGTCCGGCTAAGAGGACCGCACAAGCAAGCCCGTTCGTCGAGCGGCTCATACCCCTGCCTTGGCGCTTCTGCGCCAATCCCTCGATGGCCCCGAGACCGCGCCTATGCGGCCGCGCTTCACACTGTGGATAATTCTGGGCCGAATCATCGATTTGTCAATGCTTTGGTGCCGGTGTAGATTCCTGCCGCCGCTTGCTTGAGCCAGGACGGGCACAATTCCCATGACTTCCAGCATCGATCGCCGCAAATTTCTCCGCCTTGCGGCCGTCCCGGCGGCCCTGTCCGCTCTTGGAGTCCCGGCCTGGGCGGAGGAGCGGGATGCGATCGCCATCGCCTATCCGATCGACGTGCCGAGCTGGGATCCGCACCTCCGGCTCGCCCAGATCGTCGCGCCGCTTTACAAGACGGTCTTCGATTCGCCGCTCACTCAGGCGCCCGACCTCTCGGTGCAGCCCTGCCTCGTCAAGGCATGGCGCTTTCGCGATGCGCTGGCGCTCGAGCTCGAGCTGCGCGACGACGCCGTCTTCCACAACGGCGACAAGGTGACCGCCGAGGACTTCCGCTACAGCTTCTTCGAGCGGCCGCGGAAGCCCGTCGGCCCGGGCGCGCCCAAGCTCGATACCACCTTCGTCTGGCGCAAGGTCGAGGACATCGAGGTCCAGTCGCCCACTCGCGCAGTGATGCATTTCAACGCGCCGATGCCGTCGGCAGTCACCTGGCTTTATTTCCTGGCGAGCCTGGTGGTGCCGAAGAACTACATCGAGAAGGTTGGTGCCGAGACCTTCGCGCTGAAGCCCATCGGCTCGGGTCCCTATCGCCTCGTCGAGCACGAGCCCAACGTGCGCTCGGTGCTCGAGGCCTTCGACAAATATTGGGGCGGCCGGCCCCGGATCAGGCGCGTGACGGTCGAGGTGGTCCAGGACGTCTCGGCGCGCGTGGCGGCGGTCGAATCGCGGCGCGTCGATCTCGGCGTCGATCTGCCGATCCGCGAGATCGCCCGGCTCGGTGCCGAGCCGGGTCTGGTCGGCCGGATCGATCCGGTCACTGACATCGTCATCGTCGAGGCGACCCGCACCGGCCTCTTCGAGCGCGAAGAGGTGCGGCTTGCCGCGCATCATGCGATCGACAAGCGGGCGATCTCGCAGGCGCTTTTTGCCGGCAAGGCCATGCCGATCGACGTTCCCGCCGCCCACAACACGCCGGGCTATCCCGCGGATTTCCGTTTCGCCTACGATCCCAAGAAGGCGGCGGCACTCCTGCAGCAGGCGGGGTTCGGTCCGGGCAATCCGGCCAAGATCGGCTTCAACACCACCAAGGGCGTCTTCCCCAACGATTTCGAGACCGCCCAAGCGATCGTCGGCATGTGGCAGAAGGTCGGCATCGCCGCGACACTCGAGCCGATCGAGCCGAGCAAATATTTCGAGCTGCTCCATGCCGTGAAATTGCCGGAAGCGATGCTCTACTCCTGGGGCAACACGACGGGCGATCCCGAGATGTATGGCGGCTATCTCTTCGACCCGAAGTCGCTGTTCTCGACGTGGAAGAGCGCGGATCTGGGCGAGCGCGTGGGCCCGCTTCTGGTCGAGACCGATCGCGAGAAGCGCTATGCCGGCTATCGCGACCTCAACACCTATGCCGTCGAGAAGGGCTACATCATTCCGCTCTTCCAAGCGGTGAAGACCGTCGCGTACCGCTCCCGGCTCGGCTTCACCCGTTACGAGAACGGCTGGATCCTGCCGCAGAGCTATACGCTCAAGGGGTGAGGAGCGGCGATGCAGGCGAGCTATGTCCAGCGTTCGTGCAAGCTCGAGCGGATCTATTTCGGCCGTCCCGCCGCCGAGGCCGTCGCCGCCGAAGCGGCGCTTTCGGGCGCCGCGCGAATCCTCGTACTGAGCAACCGCTCGCTGGCGCAAGAGGCGAGTCTGCTTGGCGGGATCGTCGCGGCGCTCGGTCGGCGCTGCGTCGGCTCGCTTGCGACGCTCAAGGCGCAATCGCCGAGCGCCGATGTGTTGGCGGTCGTGCGAGCGGCGCGCGAGGCCGAGGCCGACCTTCTGCTCGCGGTCGGCGGCGGCTCGGTCATCGACACGGCGAAAGTGGCGCTGGTCGCGTTCATCTACGGCTATAAGACCCTCGCCGAACTTCGGACGCTCACGCCCTACGCCCAGGTCGATCAGAGCGTCTGGCCGCGCGATGCCGGAACGTCGCCCCTCCGCCTCGTCGTCGTGCCGACGACCCTATCCTCGGCCGAGTTCAATTGGGGCGCGAGCTTCGCCGATGAGGAGGCGCCGAAGAAATATGCCGTCGGGCATCCCCTGATGGCGCCGCAGGCCGTGGTGCTCGACCCAGCCGCGACCTTGAGCGCGCCGGACCAACTCTTTCTCGGCACGGGAATGAAGGCGGTCGATCACGCAGCGGAGCGGCTGGCCACGCCGCTGGGCAATCCATTCGGCGATGCCACCGCAGCCGAGGCCTTGACCCTGCTCGGCCGCGCGCTTCGCCGGATCAAGCGGGACCGTGGCGACCTTGACGCGCGGCTCGACGCGCAGACGGGAACCTGGCTCTCCGTCAGCGGTCAGACCGCCGGCGTCCCGGTGGGCGCGAGCCACCCCATCGGCCGCATTCTCAGCAACATGTCGAGCGTCCCGCATGGCTTCACCACCGGCTTGATCCTGCCTTCCGTCATGCGCTGGAACGCGCCGGCCAATCCCGAGCGGCAGAAGCGGGTTGCCGCAGCATTGGGCGCGCCGGAGCGCGCAGCCGCCGATGCGATTGCCGCCTTGACCGCCGATCTCGGACTCCCCGGCCGCCTGCGCGATGTCGGGGTTAAGCAATCGCTCTTTCCGGAACTCGCGCGCCGGGCGATCGGCGAGACTGGCATACGAACGAATCCGCGGCCGATCCACTCGGAAGAAGATATCGTCGAGATCTTGAATCTCGCCTGGTAGCGGCCGCTATCCTTCTCCCGCCCGGCCCGCCTGCCTCAGGAACTCGAGGTTGAGCTTCACGGGCTTGCCGAGCCAGAGCGCGAAATGCGCGTGGTCCTCGTAATCATCGCCGGTCAGCGGATGGACGAGAATGGTGAGCTTGCCGCGGTTGAGCATGAGCCAGGGGACGAGACGCGCAAACTCCGCGGCCGCGAAGGCAACCTGATACATCGGGACGGGGTGCGGCCCGACCGGCTGGTCGTGCCATCGCCCCAGCCGCACGGCAAAGCGCTCGCCGAGCGCCGCGCGCAGCCGCGCCGCCGCATCGCGGCTCGCCGCGGCATAATAGACATGCGCATGATAGCCGGCGATGGCGGCAGGATCTTCGGGCGGCTTTCGCATCGACCGCTATAATACGCAGGAGTCGACCGCACGCTACCCGCCGAATCGCGAAAACCGCCGGAGGACACCCATGCCCGACCTCGCCCGTCTGTCCGCCCGCGAAGCGGCGCAGCGCATCGCCGCAGGGAGTCTCACTTCGGAGGCGTTGGTGCGGTCCTGCCTCGAGCGCATCGGGGAGCGCGAGGCCGTGGTCGGCGCCTGGGAGCATCTCGTGCCGGAGCAAGCGCTCGCCGAGGCCCGGGCGCGCGACCGCGAGCCGCGCCGCGGCGCGTTGCATGGCGTGCCGATCGGGGTGAAGGACATCATGGACACCGCCGATCTGCCGACGCATTACGGCTCGCGCGCCTATGCGGGCCATCGGCCCGGTGCCGACGCCGCCTGCGTCGCCCTGGCGCGCCGGGCGGGTGCCGTCGTCCTCGGCAAGACCGTCAGCACCGAGTTCGCCGCGATGAGCCCGGGCAAGACGCGCAATCCGCACGACCCCGCGCGCACGCCCGGCGGCTCGTCGAGCGGTTCGGCCGCCGCGGTCGCCGACCACATGGTGCCCTTGGCCTTCGGCACGCAGACCGCCGGGTCGATCGTTCGCCCGGCTTCGTTCTGCGGCGTCGTCGGCTACAAGCCGAGCTTCGGCATCGTCGCCATCGCCGGCACCAAGACCTTGGCGCATAGTCTCGACACGATCGGCGGCTTGGCCCGCGATGTGCGCGACGTCGCCCTCTTCATCGCCGCGCTCACCGACCGTCCGGCGCTGGTGCCCGACGACCTCCCGGCCGAGCCGCGCCTCGGACTCTATCGCACTCCGCCCTTCGACCAGGCCGAGCCGGCGACGCTCGCCGCGCTCGAGCAGGCCGCGAGCCGATTGAGCCGCGCCGGCATCGCCGTGACCGAGCGCGGCGCCTTTGCCGCGTTCGGGGAGTTGGTGGCGGTGCAGGACACGGTGATGCTCTATGAATCCGCGCGCAATCTTGCCTGGGAATATCAGAATCGCGCCGCGGCGATCACGCTGGCAACCCAGCAGATGCTCGAGAACGGCTTCGACATCGCCGGTGCCGCCTATGAAGCGGCGCGGGCGAAGGCCGCCACCGCACGAGCGCGGATCGCCGAGTTCTTCGGCGATCTCGATGCGGTGCTGGTCCCCGCCGCGCGGGGCGAGGCGCCGGTCGGCACCGCGACCGGCGATCCCGTGTTCAATCGCGCCTGGACTCTGCTGCACCTGCCTTGCGTGACCTTGCCCGGCGCGCGCGGTCCAGCGGGAATGCCGGTGGGCGTGCAGATCGTCGGTCGGCCGGGCGAGGACGCGCGGCTGCTGGCGGTCGCTTGCCGAATCGAAGCGGCGCTCGGGAGCGGGAACTCGTCGTGACGCCGCGCCGCCGCCTCATGGCGCTGACGGTGCTGATCGGCCTCGCGGCCTGCAGCACCATCGCGCCGTTCGAGGCGGCGCAGCCTGCGGATGATGAATATGCGGTTTGTTACGCCCGCATCGGCGCGACGCCGCAGCAGGTGCGGCAGCTGGTCGTGCCGGAATGCGCCGCGGGAAGCGAACCGCGGCTGGTAAGCCAGGCGATGGATCTCGCCGCCTGCCCGCTGTTCACGCCGATCCGCGCGGTCTTCAAGTGCGCGGCGCGCTGAAGGTGAGTTGAGGGCTCAGGCTCGATCTCGCGAACTGGGCCTTCCGGCGGGCGCGTTCACGCGACGCTCGGAACGAGACCAGAACCAGCAGCACGAGCGGGATCAGCGGCGCGAGCGGCAGATGCCAGGCGAGGCCGATGTCGCGCGACGCCACGGGAACCAGGAACGCAGCCACGAGCGCGAGCTTCTCCCAGGCCAGAAACCCGCTTTCGCGCGCGGCGCGGACGAGCCACGCCATCGCGATTCCGGCGAGCGCGAGATCGTAGATCAGCACGACCGGAACGGCGACGAGCGTGGCCGCGGCGAGCGCTGCCGCGCGGAGCGGCAGGCTCAGCCCCTGCCGCCAAATCCACGCGACCAGCAGGGCGGCGGCTATCGTCGCCATGCCCTGCACCGCATAGGCGGCCGCGGCGCTGCCGCCGAGGAGACGCACTGCCCCGAAGGGGCTGACCATGCCGGAGAAATCGATGCGGCCCGATTCGTAGGTCGCGTGCGAGCTGGCGAAGGCCACGACGCAGTCACGCCAAGTCTCCCAGCCGAACAGCGCGACCGACAGCATGACCAGGCCGGCAACGGCGACCGCCGCGGCGGCGAAGGCGCGCCAGCGGCCGCCCGCCGCCAGCGCGACCGGAATGAGCAGGCCGAAATGCGGCTTGTAGCAGAGCGCGCCAAGCAGCAGCCCGGCGGATGCCGGCCGGCGGTCGATGAGCAGCAGGGCGCCGCCGAACAGCGCTGCCGTCAGGAACGCGTTCTGCCCGAGGCCGAGCGTCCAGAACACGGCGGGGAAGGCGAGAAGAGGCAGGAAGACCGTTGCGCCGCGCTCCTGCAACACGCCGCGCGCCACCAAGAGACAGGGAATGAGCGTCGCCGCCTCGAACAGGATGAAGGCGATCATGTAAGGCAGGCGCGCGACCAGCGCACAGAGCAAGATGAAGACCGGAGGATAGAAGAAGAACTGGTACTGGATTCCAGGCTCGCGCGCCGCCATTTCCGCGGCATAGTGCGCAGCCGGGTCATAGGCCAGCGCCGGGGTCCCGGCAGCAGCGAGCTTGCCCGCGGCATAGAAGCTGACGAAATCGGTGGTCGTCGGCTTGTCCAGCGGCACGATCAAGCCATGCGTCCCCGCCACCAGGAAGGCAAAGCCCGCAAGCTCGAGCACGAGCAGGATTGCGCCATAGGCGATGACGCGCCGGCGGCCGAGCCAAGCGCCGGTCCTGAGGCCGTCGAGCAGCGTCCCCAGCGTTTCCGACATGCGGCTGACCTCGATCGCGGTGACGGCCGCGCGAAGCAGCGTCGCGCAAGGCCCGGCTGAGCCTAGCGACGCGACGGTGAGCAAATCCTTAAGCCCATGCAGCGGCGGCGGCGTGCTTAATTCTTTCTATGCCCTTCCCTGGCAGGCTGAGCGCGGCAGGGAGGCGGCATGGAACGCGCGGCGCGGCTCAATCTTCGCGTGGTCGGCTTGGTCTGCGGCTTGTCCGGGCTGTTGGGCTGGGCCTTTTACGTCGCTACCTTCTCGCGCGAGCCGAGCCAAGACTGGATGGTCTATTACACGGCGGCGCGCGCCTATTTCGACGGCAACCTGTCACTGATTTTCGATGGCAATCGGTTCACCGCCGTGCTCAACGAGCGCTTTGCGGACTGGCTGTCCTGGCCGCTGCCGCTCCACCCCTGGCTCTATCCGCCACACTTCCTGCTGTTGCTGCTGCCCTTCGGCATGCTCCCCTTTGCCGCCGCCGAGGCGGTCTTTCTGCTGGCCACCTTCGCCTGCCTCGTTGCGGCGAGCTGGTACCTTGCGGAATCGGCCGAGCGCCGCTGGCTCCATGGCTTGTCGTTGCTGCTCTGCCCGGCGGCGGCGATCACCGTGTGCCTGGGGCAGAATGCCTTCGTTACGAGTGCGCTGTTGCTCGGCGGCTTGGGCCTCTTGCCGCGCCGGCCGTTGCTCGCGGGGGCGCTGCTCGGCGTCCTCACCTACAAGCCGCAGCTCTGGCTCATGGTGCCGGTCGCGCTGATCGCGGCACGGCAATGGCGGGCGCTCGCCGCCGCGGCCGCGACGGCGCTCCTGCTGACGCTCGCGAGCCTCGCCCTCTTCGGAGCGGAAGCTTGGCGGACATGGCTCGCGCTCATGCTGGAGCCGAGCGAGCTTTATCAAGATTGGCTCATTCAGGGCCGGCTCAACGGGCAGAGCGTCTATGCCTGCGCCGCGTTGCTGGGAGCGTCGCCGGCGCTGGCCAACGCCATTCAGGCCGCCGCCGCAATCGGCGCCGGGCTGGCGGTCTATTGGTCCTATCGCCGCGCCATGCCCGAGGAATTGCGCGTCGCCATCGTTCTGGCGGCGACGGTGCTCGCGGCGCCCCACCTCATCGGCTACGACGCGATCATGCTGGCGGTCGCGGCGACTCTGTTGCTGTCGCGTGCCCTCGCGGATGGCTTCCGCTTCGGCGACTCGATCCTCATCATGCTGGTTTGGCTCAGCCCCCTCGCCAACCCGCCGAGCGTCTTCCGCCTGGGGCTGATGACGCCGCTGGTCATTGCGCTCTTCATCGCCTGCGTCATTGCGCGAGCGCGGGGCCGAGGCGCGGCGGCGGCGGCACCGAGTCTTTCCCCCGCCTGACGGCGGATGCCACAAAGCCCCTGAAGCGCGACTTCAGGGGCCTTGTGTCGTGGCAAGCGATGCGCGATCAGGCGGCCGGGGACTTCTTTACCGTCTTCTTCGCGGTCTTATTCTTTCCGGTCGGCTTCTTGGCATGCGTGTTCTTGGCATGCTTGGCCTTGGCATGCGTGTTCTTGGCATGCTTCTTCTTTGCATGCGTGACCTTCTTGGCCTTGGTCGGCTGCGTTTGGGTCTGGGTCTGGGTCTCGGCCCGGGCGACGTAAGGGATCGTCGAGGCGGCGACAAAGGACATGAGGGCAAACGCCGTAATGAGCGCCTTCATTAAAATGCTCCTGGAAGTGCGAGGGAGATGCCGGGGATCGATCATGTACGCTGCGATTCGTCTGCGCCGAGAGATCGGCTGACGAAACGACGCGCATACTATACCCAAGGTCGCGCCGCCAACAAGATTCTGGCAACCATGAATTTGTTTTTCTGCGGAGTGTGGCGCGGATGCCCCGCACG
>DATNIY010000124.1:0-7461 GCA_035604195.1 Allostellaceae bacterium | reverse complement strand
CGGGAATGCCGAGGGCGCCGACCGTGTCCCACACGCCGATGCAGCGGATGGTGACCGCCTCGGCCGGCACGCGGTCGGGAAAGTTGGCGAGGAACTCCGTCTCCTCCTTGTCGCGCTCCTGGGTCGGCAGGCGATAGTAGTCCCAGACCTCGTCGAAATTTACCATGTCGCGCTTGCGCAAGAGCCCGACATGCGCGATGAGCCCGGCGACGCTGCGCGCGGTGTAGGCGCCGCGCGAAAAGCCGAACAGGAAGATCTCGTCGCCGTCGAGATAATTGTCGACGAAGAATGCATAGGCGGATTTGACGTTGTCGGACAAGCCCACGCCGGTGCCGCCGCCGATCCAATGATCCACGACATTCCCGGTGCCGACGCCGGGATGGTAGTAGACGATCTGCGCCAGGCCTTCGCTGCTCATGGGTCTGACCGCACGCGCGAGCCGCACGACATTGGTCAGGCTCGCGGGATTGTCGGCGCGGGCCCAAGTGCCGTCGAGGCAGGCGATGAGTCGCTTCGGCATGGGCATCTCGGCCGCGCCCGGCAGAAGGAGAACCGGCCGGGCGCGCGGTTTTCGCTCGCCCGAGGTTAGCACGGGGCCCGTTGGGCGGCCATTTTCGGCGCAAGGCATGGCGCGATTGCCGCAAATTCATCCTTGGTTAACTACGCTCGGTAACACTATCGCCTCGTTTCGACTGCACGAGCGAGGCGGAAGCGAATGGATCCCGGGAATGCCGCCGTTGGATTTCCCCGGCCGAGATTCGGCCGGCTGCTGTCGCTTTTCGCGCTGCTTGCCGTCGCGGTCGGCGGATGCAGCAGCTTGTCCGATCTCGGTCTGTCCGCCGCCAGCGACGATACGGCCGCCGCCGCGGCCAAGGATGCGCCATCGCCGCTGCAGGAGGCCGACGAGGCCCGGGCGCATGGCGACTTCGCCCGCGCCGCCGAACTCTATCGCTCCGCCCATGAGGCCGACCCCAAGGCGCTCGAACCGATGTTGCGGCTGGGCGCGAGCCTCGTCGCCATGGAGGCCTATCCCGAGGCGCTTTCGGCCTATCGCGAGGCCGCGACCCTCGCGCCGCGCGACCCGGAGGCGACCTGGCGCCTGGGCGAGCTGCTGCTCATTCGCGACCAGCCGGAGGAGGCGCTCAATCAGATCCAGATCGCGCTGGCCGCGCGGCAGAGCGATCCCCGCATCTACAACGCCATCGGCGTCGCCTACGGCATGCTGGGCCAATACGATCTGGCGCGGCGCAATTTCACCGCCGGGCTGCGCATCGCTCCGGACCATTTGGGGCTGCGCGACAATCTCGGCCTGACACAATTCCTGATGGGCGATTATGAGGGCGCGGTGGCGACGCTGTCCGACCTGGCGCAGCTGCCTCAGGCGGCGCGCGCGCGCCAGAACCTGGCGATGATCTACGCGCTGCACGGCGAGATCGACAAGGCGCGGGCGATCGGGCGCCGCGACCTCGACGAGGCGTCGGTCGAGGCCAACATCGCCTATGCCAGCTCGCTCGCCTCGCTGGATCAGGCGACGCTTGCCCGCGAGGGCGCCACGATCTTCGGCATCCAGTTCAGCGGCGATCCCGGCATTAAGCAAGTGCCGCGCGTCGCCGCCCGGCCCGCGGCGCCGAGCCAATCGCAATAATTGCCACGACCGGCGGCGGCCGTTCACGAGGTCTTAACTAGAACGCGCAACACTTTGCCGCATCGAATGAGGGGTTTTCGATAAATGCGCTTCCTTGCCATCCTCCCGCCCAGCGACCGATCGGTCGTGCGACCGCGCGCCAGCGTGGGCGCCGCGCCGACCGGCGCGCGGGCGCTCGCTTGAGAGGCCGCGATGCTGCAGCTGAGCCGTCCTGTCCTCATCACCATCGCCGTCACCCTCGCGCTGATCACGGCGCTCATCGTCCGCAGCTGGGTCGATGCCGCGCGCGAGCGCGCCACCCCCGCCCCCACCGTGGTGACTGAGACGGCCAAGGGGCAGCCGAAAATGGTGTTGGTGGCGGCCCAGACCTTGCCGGCGGGACGCTTCCTCAAGGCCGAAGACATGACGTGGCAGGCCTGGCCCGACGCCAATGTGATGCCCGAATACATCCTCCAGGGCGGCCAGAAGCACGACGATTTCGTCGGCTCGGTCGTGCGCAACGGCATTGCCGCCGGCGAACCCATCACCGCCGGCAGGCTGGTCAAGCGCGGCGACCGCGGCTTCCTCGCTGCCGTGCTCAGGCCCGGCTATCGCGCCATGACCGTGCCGCTGTCGAACAATGCCGGCCTCTCCGGATTGGTGGTGCCGGGCGACCATGTCGACGTCATCCTGACCACTCAGGTCTCCGGCGGCAACGACAAGGAAGGCGGGCATCGCGTCAGCGAGACCGTGCTCGACGACATCCGCGTACTGGCGATCGACCAGAAGCTCGACGACCAGTCCAAGGAAGCGATCATGGCGCATACCGCGACGCTCGAGGTGACGCCGAAGCAGGCCGAGATCCTGACGCTGGTCAACGAGATGGGGAAACTCGCGATGGCGCTCCGCAGCGTCGGTGGCGCCAGCGATGACAGTCAGGAGCCTCAGCTGACCCGGACCTGGGACAGCGAGGCGACCGATCTTTACCAGAAGCCGGCGACGCCGGAGGCGAAGGTGAGCACCGCCAAAGTCGGCGTCACCCGCGGCACCAGCGAATCCGTCGTCGATTTCAACAAGGCCGGAAAATGAGCGCCCGCGCCCTTCGCGCCTTCTGCATCGCCGCGTCGCTCGCGCTGGCGCCGCTCGTCGGCCGCGCCGCGCCGCAGATCGTCGCGCCCAACGGCGCGCCGATCATGGTCGATGCGAGCAAGGGCATCATCCTGCGCCTCGACCGACCGGCGGCCAACGTCTTCGTCGCCGATCCCGCCGTCGCCGACGTCTCGCTCAAATCGCCGACGACGCTCTATCTCGTCGGCAAGGCCGCGGGCGTCACGACGATCTTCGCCGTCGACCAAGACGACCAGGTGCTGCTCAACAGCCGGGTCGAGGTCCGCCACGACGCCCAGGCGCTGCAGCACGCGCTCAACGAGATGGTCCCGGGCAATCACGTGGAAGTGCGGCCGGTCGATGATTCGCTCGTGCTCGAAGGGCCGGTGACCTCGGCGGCGCAGGGCAACGATATCGACAAGATCGCCGCACGCTTCGTCCCCGACAAGAACCACATCATCAACAACACCGAGCTCGACGCGCCGAACCAGGTGAATCTGCGGGTCCGCATCGCGGAAGTTTCGCGCGACGTCATCAAGCAGCTCGGCGTCAACTGGAACGCGCTTGGAACCGTCAACGGCGCAAACGCGGCCGCCGCGGCCTTCCCGCTCGCCCTCACCACGGCCATCCCGAGCACCTTCTCGGCAACGACCAACACTATGAACCTGGGCTATGTGAGCGGGCCAAACAAGACCGCCAACATCGAAGGCGTGATCAACTTGCTCGAACAGCACGACCTGCTCACCGTGCTCGCCGAGCCGAATCTCACGGCGGTATCGGGCAAAAAGGCCAGCTTCCTCGCCGGCGGCGAATTCCCCATCCCGGTGCCGCAGGCCAGCTCCGGCTCCGCGCCGGTCATCACGATCGAATACAAGGATTTCGGCGTGAGCCTCAACTTCACCCCGACGATTCTCGCCAACGACCGGATCGCGCTAGACATTCAGCCGGAAGTGAGCCAGCTCTCGACGCAGAACTCGATCCAGATCGATGGCTTCAACATCCCGTCCTTGACGACGCGCCGCGCCCAGACCACGGTCGAGATGGGCAGCGGTCAAAGCTTCGTCATCGGCGGCCTGCTGCAGAACAACACGACTCAAGACCTGACCAAGTTCCCGTGGCTCGGCGATGTGCCGATCCTCGGCTCGCTGTTCCGCTCGACCTCCTTCCAGCGCAACGAGAGCGAGCTCGTCATCATCGTCACGCCCTATCTCGTGAAGCCCGATTCGTCGAAGCGGCTCATTACGCCGGCCGATGGCTACTTGCCACCGACCGATTACGACCGGGTCATGCGAGGGGCGCTCAATCATATTGAATCCGAGCTGCCGCCGGCCGCCGCGCCGCGCGCCGCGTCCGCGCAATCCTTCGCCGCGCCCGCCGGAATTACGCCGGCCGCCGCAGGATCGGGCGCCGCGCCGGCAAAACCGCCGGTGGGCCCGGTGGGCTTCGAGCTCGACTGAGGAGGTGACGGCAATGCGCACAGCCCTTCGAGCGCCGATCTGGCTTGCGGTGGCGGTTGCCGCCGCGGCGACGGCTTGCACGACTCCCGCCCCCACCCCGCCGCCGGCCGTCGTCGGCGAAGAGCCCAATCCGCTGGTAATCCGCACCGAGGCGGTGTCGCACCTCGTGCATTTCCCGGCCGGGATCGCGAGCCTTTCACCCGACGAATCGGCACGGCTCGCTGCCTTCCTGCGTGCGCAGCAGGCGCGGCCAGGCGAGCCCGTCAATGTTCAGTCCGATCACAGCGCGCTCGGCGAGGCGCGGCGCAGCCGGGTCGTCTCGGCCTTGCGCCAAGCCGGCCTCGGCGTCGCGGCCGCGACGCCGGAGGCAGGTCCGCCGCCCGCTCCCGATGCGGTCGCCGTGTCGGTCGCGCGCGACGTGGTGATCGTTCCGCATTGTCCGAATTGGCCGGAGCTCGTCGGCAGCGAGCCGCTCAACCTGCCCTCGACGAATCTCGGCTGCGCCACGGCCGTCGATATTTCCGTCATGGTCGCCGATCCCCGCGACCTCGCCGTCGGACGCACGCCCGGCGCGGCCGACGCTTTGCCCGGCATTCATGCGGTCGATGCCTATCGTCAAGGCAAGAAGGTCGAGGACATCGTCGGTGGCGGTGGCGGCGGCGGCGGTGGCGGTGGCGGTGGCGGCGGAGGTAGTAGCAGCGGCGGCGGCGGGGCGACGACCTCCGGCGCGGCCAGTTCGAGCGGTGGCGGCAGTACCAGTGGTGGCAGCAATGCGCAATAGCGAGCCCGGCACGGGCACCTCATCGGCCAGCGGCGGGCCGCGTCTTCTCGCCTGTCTCATCGACCCGGCGACGATGCAGGCGGTGCATGAGCTCATCGCCGCGCGCAATTGGCGCAATGCCGAGGTGATCGACGGCGGCCTCGTCGCCGCACGCGGCCGGCTCGAGCAATCCTCCGCACCCCGGCTGCTGATCGTCGACGTCGACGACGTCGCCGATCCCGTGCAGAGCCTCTCCGAGCTTGCCGACATCAGCCCTGCGGAGATGAGCGTCATCGCCATCGGCCAGTACAACGACCTGTCGCTCTATCGCGACCTGCTTGAGCTCGGCGTCACGGAATACCTGACCAAGCCGGTGACGGTCGCGACCCTCGAGCGCGCGCTCCTCAAGGAGGAGCGCCGCGCCGCGCCGCGCCAGGAGCACAAGGAAGCGCAGATCATCGTCCTCCTCGGCGCGCGCGGCGGGGTCGGTACGACGACGGTCGCCGCCGGCATCGCCTGGTGTCTCGCCGAGGAAGAGAAGCAGAGCGTCACGCTCGTCGATCTCGACCTGCATTTCGGCAATCTCGCGCTGTCGCTCGACCTGGTGCCCGGTTCCGGGCTGCGCGAGGCGCTCGAATACCCGACGCGGATCGACAGCCGCCTCCTCAGCTCCGCCACACTCAGCAAGACCGAGCGGCTCCGCGTGCTGGCGGCCGAAGAGGCGCTCATCGAGCAGCCCAAGGTGGCGCCAGGCGCGCTCGACGCGGTCTTCAATGTCTTGCGCACCGACTGCGACTTCATCATCATCGACATGCCCCGCCATTTCGACGACGTCGCACGGCGGGTCGTCACGCTCGCCAGCACGATCTGCATCATCACGGACCTGTCGCTCGCCGCGGCGCGCGACACCATCCGTCTCATCGAGCTGGCCAAGGGGATGTCACCCGGCGCACGGCGGCTCATCATCGGCAATCACGTCGGCGCCAATCACCGCGGCGAGGTGAGCAAGGCCGATTTCGAGCGCGCCGTCGCCACGCCGCTCGACCATGTCATTCCGTTCGACGCCACCGTGGCGCTGGCGACGTCCTCCACCGGCGCGGCGCTTCCGGCGGCGATGCGCACCAGCAAAGCGGCGGCCGCGATCCGCGCCATCGCCATACAACTTAGCGGTAAGCAACCGGCGGCAAAGCGCGCGCTGATGGCGACGCTGCTGCCGAGCTGGCTCAAGAGGAGCGCCTGATGTTCGGTCGCCGCGCCGTCGGCGACGACGGGCTCCAGGCGCGCCTGCGCTCGCTCAACGTCCGGAGCGACCGCCCGCCAGACGCGTCGGAGGCGGAGCACGCAACGCGACCCGGCTCTCTCTTGGACGAGCCGGCGGCGGCGCATACGGTCGTGCGGCTGCCGGCCGCCGCCTTGCTCGATGCGCCGCCGGAGGAGCAGCTTGCGGATTCGCCGGCGGACGAGGCCGAGCGCAGCGCCGCCGCCGCGCCGAGCGTGGCGCCCATGGCCGCGACTGCGATCGCGTCGGCGGCGGTCGCGAGCCTGACCGTACGCAATGCCAGCGTCGCCGACGCGGTGCCGCGCGTCTATCCGCTGGTGATCCAGCGCCTCGACACCGAGGTCGCGGCAAAGCTCGAACGCCAGGAGCTGTCGCGCCAGCTCACCGAGTTGGTGAGCGAGATTCTGGTGGAGCAGCGCATTCAGCTGAACCAGGCGGAGCAGCGGCATCTCGTCACCGTGCTGCTCGACGACATGCTCGGGCTCGGGCCGTTGGAGCCCCTGCTGGCCGACGACGCTGCGACCGACATCATGGTCAATGGCGCCAAGCAGGTCTATGTCGAACGGCGCGGCAAGCTCGAGCTGACCGACGTGATCTTCCGCGACAATGCCCATGTCATGAGCATCGCGACCCGCATCGTCACGCTGGTCGGCCGCCGCATCGACGAATCGACGCCGCTGGTCGATGCCCGCCTCCAGGACGGCAGCCGCGTCAACATCATCACCCCGCCGCTCGCCATCGACGGACCGTCGATCTCCATCCGCAAATTCTCCAAGAAGAGCATCACCCTCGATATCATGGCGCGGCAGCAGAACATCTCGCCTCCCATGGCCACCGTCCTCAAAGTGGCCTCGCGCTCGCGCCTCAACATCCTCATCTCCGGCGGCACCGGCTCGGGCAAGACCACCTTGCTCAACGCCATGTCGCAGATGATCGACCCCGGCGAACGCATCGTCACCATCGAGGACGCGGCCGAGCTGCAGCTCCAACAGCCGCATGTCGTGCGCTTGGAGACAAGGCCGCCCAACCTCGAGGGCAAGGGCGAGATCACCATGCGCGATCTCGTCAAGAACGCGCTCCGCATGCGCCCCGACCGCATCATCCTCGGCGAAATTCGCTCCGCCGAGGCGCTCGACATGCTGCAGGCCATGAACACCGGCCATGACGGCTCGCTCTCGACCATTCACGCCAACCGGCCGCGCGAGGCGCTCACCCGCCTCGAGAACATGGTGGG
>DATNIY010000123.1:0-15308 GCA_035604195.1 Allostellaceae bacterium | reverse complement strand
AAATGCGCGTGCCGAGCCCGCCGGCGAGTATGACGGCTTTCATCCGCTCCCCCGTGGCAGCACGAAGGTCTTAAACCGGGCGTACTCCGGACGAAAGAAGATTTTCATGAAGGCAAAATACTCGCGGCTGGCATAGGCCCGCGCCGCCGCGAGGAGTCGAAAGAGAAATTCGATCGGCCCGGCCCAGGCCTCCGGCAGGTCTCGCAGGAAGCGCTTCCGGCTCGCGACCGGGCGCAGATCGAAGGCGATTTGCCCGGCGTAGTCGCCGGCCAGCACGCGCAACAGCCGCGTTCTCGCCGGCTCCGCCGCCTCTCCCCCGGCGAGAAAGGCGAGAAGGTTGGCGTAGAAATCCGCGATGTTGCGCGAGGTGATCGTTGGGAACCGCTGGCCGATAGTCGCGATGGTCGGAGAATACTCGCGCAGGCCGAAGGGCACGGGACAGCGCTTGAACTTGCCGCTTTTGGCCGCGTGAGCGGTGAGCGCGAAATCGAAGAATCCCGCGGCGCCGTCGATGATCTCGCGGAAATCCTGGCGCGCGAGAAAATCGAGCCCCGCGCGAACGACATCACTGCGCTGGACACCGTAGAAGACCGTGCTGTGCGCCTGCTCGATGCGGTCGAGCCAAGATTCGGCCGCCACATCATGGCTGAGATAGGGCATCGGCCAGAGCACGATGCGAGAGCCGAAGCTCTGATACCAATAGGCATAGCCCTGCGCGAAGGCGTAGTCCGGATGGGCGCCGAGAAAATCGACGCTCGCGCGCAGCCCTTCTTCGGTGATGAAGTCGTCGTCGGCGCAAAAGGCGAGAAACGGCGTCGCGATCTCCGCCGCCGCCGCAACGAGCTTTTGCAAATAGACCTCGAAGCCGCCGGGCTTGTGGAAATAGCGGACGGCGCTGCGCAGCTCGGAGCGCCATTCCGCCGCGGAGCTGTCGGCGACGACGATCGGCATTCCCAGCGCCGCGAACCAGCGCACGCAGCGCTCGAGGTAATGCGGGCGATTGTGGGTCGGGATGACGATGGTGCACCGATCCTTCATTGCGCGTGGAGCTTCTGCTCCAACAGCTCGCCTTGGAAGCGGCGGAACTCCGGACAATCCCGGACCAGGGACTCATAGGTCCCGGCCATGCGCAGCGCGCCTTTGCCGATGAAGATGACCTTGTCGAACGCGCCGAGGTATTCGAGGTCGTGGGTCACGATCACGACCGTGGCGGCGATGCGCGGCGAGCACAGCAGTTCGAAGATCTTGCGCGAGGTCGGCGGATCGAGGGCGCTGCCGGGTTCGTCGAGCACCAGGAGCGAGGGCTCGGTATAGAGCGCACGCGCGATGGCAAGACGCTGCCGCTCGCCGCCGGAGAAATTTAGGATGTCGGCGCCGATCACCGCATCCAAGCCGGCGCGCTGTGCGTCGATGAGATCGATGATCGCGGCCTTGGCCGCCGCGTCGCGACACCGCCGATGATCGATGTCGCCGTCGGCGACGCCAAAGGCGATGTTGCGCGCGATCGAATCATTGAGCAGCAGCGGCGTCTGCGGCACGTATCCGACCGCGCCGGCGCGCCAGGCGAGCCCGCCCGCCGGGCTCGGCGCTCCGTCGATCAGGATCGTCCCGTCGTTCGGCGCCAGCAGCCCCAGGAGAAGATCGAGCAATGTGCTCTTGCCGGCGCCGGAGGCGCCGACCACGGCGACACGCTCGCCGCGCGCCAGGGCGAAGGAGACTTGCGCAAGGGCCGGAATCGTGCGGCCGGGATAGCGGTAGCTCACCCCTTTGAACTCGATGCGCGCGGGCATGCGCTCGAGGCTCGCGAGGCCTTCGTGCCGCGCCGCAACCGGGGCGCAGGCGTCGGCGAGCCGTCGCGCCATCGGCTGGTGGAACCGCAGGATGGTGAGGCTCGAATACAATTGCTGGATCACCGGTAGGAGGCGGAAGCCGGCATAGGCGAAGGTGGCGAGCACGGGCAATTCGGCATTGACGTTCTCGCCCATCAGCGAGCGATAGATCGGCAGCGCAAAGATCGCGCAGACGGCGGTCGTCTCCAGCACGTATTTCGGCAGGCCCGGCAGAATCCGCGAAACGGCGTCGCCATGGTAGAACGAGGTCAGAGCCGCGCGGACCCGGTTCAGGAAGAACCCGCAATCGCCGCGAAGCAGGATCTCGCGCGCCATCGCATACATTTCGGTCGCGGCGACCATGGCTTGTCCGGAAGCCTGGACGGTCGTCGCTCCCGCCGCGCCGATGCGCCTGGCGCTGTGCCAGTAGATCAGGGCGTAGAGCGCCGCCGTGACGCAAAGAAACGCCGCGGTGAACAGCGGCGAGATCGCCAGCAGCAGCGCCAGCACGAACACCAGGCTGACCACGCGGGACAGCACGAAGCAGAACTGCAGCACGGCGCCGGACGCGACCTTCGCCACCTCGTTGCAGATCTGCTGCGCCAGCTCGGCCGGCGGATTCGCCATGAAGAAGGTGAAGGGCTGGCGGAAATGGCTCGCGGCGAAGCGCGTGGCCAGCGTCACCGCGAGATTGGCGGTGAATCGGACCGACCAGGCGTTGAGGAACAGCGCCGCCGCATTGGCGAAAATGAAAAGGCCGATGGTGACGAGCCCGACCACGTGCACGGGCGGCAGCTTGCCGGCGAAGCCCACCGCGGCCAGCACACCGCCGAAGACCCGGCTTCGCGTCAGCGCTTCCGGATCGACGATGACGGCGACCAGTGGCAGCACCGACGCGACGCCGAAGGTCTCGAGCAAAGCGACCAGGATCGCCGTCGCCGCAATGCCGAAGAAGCGCAGGCGATAACCGGGCAGGATCAGCGCGTAGACGGCGGTTATCGAAGCCAGCACAACGATGAGGTCCCTGAGTCGAATCGGGCGCGAGAAAAGTCGCGCGATTGTAGTCCGCCGCCGCTATGCGGGTCTACAGAGGCCGTGCCTCCGTTGTTCCTTCGCGCCCCGCGGATTGTGCGAGGAGCGCGGCGAGGATGCGCTGCGCCGCCTGGCCGTCGCCGTAGATATCCGTGCCGTGCCGCGGCACGGGCCAGAAACCGCCGAGCGCGTCGGAGGCGTCGGCCAGAATCCGCGCCGGGTCGGTGCCGGTAAGACGGATCAGCCCGGTCGCGATGCCTTCGCTGCGCTCGGTCACCTGGCGCAGCACGATGACGCGCTTGCCGATGCTCGGCGCCTCTTCCTGGATGCCGCCGGAATCCGTCAGGATGAGCTCGGCGCGCGACATCAGCAGCACGAAGGGCAGGTAGCCCAGGGGCTCGATGAGATGAACATTCTTAAGCTTGCCCGCGCCCAAGGCGCTGAAGACGGGCTCGCGAACCGCGGGATTGGGGTGAACGGGATAGACGAAGTGCCGGTCGGGGAAGCGCCGCGCCAATTCGGCGATCGCCGCGCAGATGGCGCGGAAGCCCGCGCCGAAGCTCTCGCGGCGGTGGCCGGTGACGAGGACGAGCGGCGCCGTGCCGCCGATTCCGGCCGCATCCAGCATCGCCTGCGCCCGCGCGGCGAGCGCCTTGTCCGCTTCGAGCCGGCGCAGCAGCAATTTCAGCGCGTCGATGCCGGTATTGCCGGTGACGTGGATGCGGGAGTCCGGCACGCCTTCGCGCCGCAAATTCGCGGCGTTCGATTCGAGCGGGGCGAAGTGCAGCCGCGCGATCGTCGTGATGAGCCGCCGGTTCATCTCCTCGGGCCAGGGCGCGTAGATGTCGCCGGTCCTCAGCCCCGCCTCCACATGGGCGACCGGGATCTTGGCATAGAAGCTCGCGAGCGCGCTGGCGAAGGCCGTGGTCGTGTCGCCCTGGACGACGAGCCAATCCACGCTCTCCCCCGCGAGCAGCGGCTGCAGCGCGCGCAGCACCGCGACCGTGACTTGGGTCAGGGTTTGACGCGGCTTCATGATCTCGAGGTCGATGTCGGGCACGATGCCGAAAAGCTCGAGGACATCGGCGCCGATCTCGGCGTGCTGACCGGTCTGGCATACCTTCACCGCGAATTCCGGACGCGCGCGCGCGGCCAGCACGAGCGGCGCGAGCTTGACCGCTTCCGGCCGGGTGCCGAGGACGACCAGGAGCTTGAGCTTCGTCAAATCGCGCGTTTCCGTGTTGGCGGACGCCCGGCCGCAAATGCGCCGAGGCATCGCGGCGATCCAGCTATCGCCGGCGGGCGAGGGGCTCCTGATAGCATCCGCGCCGGCAACGATAAAGCGATTTGCCGGCGGCGCGAGCAGCCTCTAAAGTTCGCGACCATGCCGCCATCCGATCTGCGCGCCGGCGCCGCGCCGCGAGGAGCCGAATCGACAGGCTCCGCGGCCGGCCGGCGCAATGGGATCATCCTCCACGGCTACTACGGCTGCGGCAATCTGGGCGACGACCTTCTCCTGACCGTCGTCATTGCCGGCCTGCGCCCGCTCTTTCCGGGATGCCGTTTCCTGGTGCGCGACTGCGGCGACAACGAAGGATTGGCCGCGCTCGGTCCCGATGTGTCCTTCACCGGCATCGAAATGATCCTGATGGATCGGCGGCGCGGCAAATTTGCGCGCGTCTTGCGGTATTTCGCCGCCTGGTGGCGGCTGCTCGGGCAGAGCCGGTGGCTCGTGCTGGGCGGCGGCACGGTGTTCCACGCCGTCGATTCCTTGCGCTCCTTGCAGAGCCAATGGATCATCTGCGCACTCGCGCGAGCGCGCGGCGTGCGCATCGCCGCGCTTGGCGTCGGCGTTTCCGACTTGCCGTCGCCGGCGGCGCGACGGTGGCTGCGGAGCATCATCGGCATGACCGAGCTGTTTCTGGTGCGCGACGAGTCCGGGCTGGCGCAATGCGCCGGCACGCCGGCACGCTTAGGCGACGATCTGGTCTTCGCTTGGCAGGGCCTGCCCGAACGCGGCCCGCCCACCGGCAAGGCGACGATCGCCCTCACTGTCGTGCCTGCGGCCTTCCGCGGAGCAACTCTCGAGCACGCCGCCGCCGCCCTCGCCGACGCGGTCCGCCACTGGCTGGCGCATGGTCACGGCGTGGTTTTCGTGATCTTTCTGAGGGCGGGCGTGACGCAAGGCGACGATGCCTTGTTCGACCGCATCACCGCGCATATCGACCGTGACCGGCCGGTCGAGATTCGCCGCCCGACCGCCAGCGCGAAAGCGATCAGCGCCGCGCTCGGCGATGTCGACCTGGTCTGCGGCATGCGCTTTCACGGGCTGGTGCTCGCGGCCACGTTGGGGCGGCCCTTCGTCGGCCTTGCTCACGACAACAAAGTCTGGGATATCTGCCGCCGCTTCGACATGCCCTGCCTCGATGCGCGCGGCTTCACCGGTGCCGGCCTCGCCGCGGCGGCCGAGGGCGCGCTCGACCGCCGGCCCGATCGCGCCTTGGTAGAGCGCTGCGCCGCCGGGGCGCGGCGAAATTTCGCGGCGCTTGCGGCGTTGCTGCCATGAAGATCGTCCTGCACGGTTTCGGCGCCTATCCGCAAGCGCTCCGGCATCTGGTGGAATTGGCGCGCGTGCAGGCGCCCGAGATCGCCTGGGCGACCATCCTGCCGACGCCGCACCATTTGCGGCTGATGCGCCAGGTGCTGAGCGACGACGACATTTTGTCGCTCGAGGCGCATCAGGCACGCCGCATTCGGCCGCTCGCCGACGGCGCAGCGCTCGCTTCTTATGCCGGCAATTTCTTCGCCGACATCGAAGCCGAAAAGCGCGTCTTCAAGCATCGCCCGGCCTGGGAGCAAGTGGCGCGAGCCTTCGAGATATACCGCATCTACAAGGCGTTTCTCGGGCGCGTCCGACCGACGCATCTGCTGCTGCCGCAGATCGAGGGCTTCGAAGGCCTGGCGCTGATCGCGGTCGGGCGCGAGTTGGGTGCGCAAATCATGGTGCCGGTGAATGGCCGCAATTTGGGCGGCAGCTATTTCAGCGCCGGCGCCGAGGAAAGCCTGCCGCCGCATCGCTCCGTAAGTCCCGAGCTGCTGGAACGGGCCCGCGCCATCCTCGAGCGCTTCCGCGCTGACGGCATCCCGGCAGCGCCTCCCGTCCCGCCGCGCGAAGGCGACGAGCAGCTTGCGGATTTCCGCCGGCCCCTCGCTGCGCGCGCTCTGTTCTTCCTACGCCGCAGCCTGGCGCGCCCCGAGCTTTTCGAGCGCGACCATCTGCGCGCCGCGTTTCTCAACAACCTGCCGGCGGTGCGCGACGCTTGGTGGCGGCGCCGGGTGGCGATCGCCGCTCGCGCCTTTGATTGCGATCGTCTCGAGGATTTGCCGGCGCGCTTCATCTACTATCCGCTGCAAGTGACGCCGGAATCCTCGATCAACACGCCCGCCCCCTATTTCGTCGATCAGTTGCGGGCGATCGACGCCATTCGCATGGCGATGCCGAACGATCATCTCTTGGTCGTCAAGGAGCATCCCGCGGCGATCGAGGTGCGGCCGACTGCGGTGGTGCGCGCGTTGCGGCGCCGCGCCGGTATCGTGGTGGCGCATTACCGCATGAGCAGCCGCGCCCTCATCGAGCGCGCCAAATGCACGATCTCGGTGACCGGCACGGCGACGCTCGAGGCCTTTCTGCTCGGCCGGCCGTCGCTGACCCTGGGGCCGAACATGATCGCGGAGTATCTGGGCGGGTCGTGCCCGATCGACGCGCTCGGGCCGCGACTGCGCGAGGCAATGGCCCGGCCGCCGGGCGACGATCAGATCCTTCGCGCCATCGCGGAGATTTTGAGCGTCAGCTACGACTTCGTCTGCTTCACGCCGGGCATGGCGGGCGAGCCCATGCTGCGCCGCAAGAATCTGGAGAATTTCCTGGCGGCGCTGCGCGATCATGCAGCACGAACCGGGGCGGTCGCGCGGAACGTCGCGGAATGAGCGTGGGCGTTATGGCACATCGTTCGCCGCCGGCGGCTGCTTCTGCCTGTCCGATTTGCGGACACTCCGAAAGCTGGCCGATTCCGTTTCGGCAGGATCGCCAGATCGATGCCTGGCGGGCCGAGATCGGCGATGCCGCGCCTTATGACTGGCGGCTGTGCCGTCGCTGCGGCAACGCCTATCCCTCGGCGCAGCCCGACCTGCGGGTGCTGCAGCGGATTTGGAACGACGCCCGAACGGTGGCGACGGCCGATCCGGCGCAAGTGGCGGCCGCCTGGGAGTCCCGCCGGCTTGCCGGCCGGATCTGCGCCGAACGGTCCTATCGGCTGTTCGCGCCCTTGTGCCGCGGCGGCAAGCGCTTCCTCGACATCGCCTGCGGCCTCGGCGACACCGTCCGCATCTTTGCCGATCATGACTGGGACGCCGAGGGCATCGACGCCGACCCCGGCATGCTGCCGTTCCACCGGGACATCGGCATCCGCTCGCGCATCGGCCAATTCGAGACGCTCGATATCGCCGCCGGCTACGACATCATTCACATCGCTCATGCGATCTACTTCATGACCGATCCGATGGGCTTCATGCGGCGGGTGCGCGAGCATCTGGCGCCGGGCGGTCTCTTTTGCCTCGTCATCTCCGATTTCATGGCGTCCTTCGTGGCAAGCCTGCCATCCTATTCGCACAGCTTCATGCCGATTGCGGCTTCGCTGCGCCACGCGCTGGCTCTGGCCGGCTTCGCGACGATCCTCGAGCGGCGCTGGTCGGGCAGCATCTACATGGCAGCGCAACCCGCGCAAATCGCGCCGCCGCATGTCGCGACTTGGCCGATCCTCCTGGGCTATCGCACCAAGGCGCCGCGCTATGCCGTCATCGGCCGGCCCTACCTGGCCCTGCGGCAGGTGGCGAAGCGCCTGCTGCGCCGGCGTTGAGCGCCGCGGTGAGCCACAAGCAGGAAAGCCACCATTCCTGCCAGATGCCGTAGCTCAACAGGGCCACGAGCAGCGCCGCCGTTGCCCAGGCGAGCGCTGCGGCGCGTTGGGCGCGGTCGAGCTGCGCGGCGAAGCCGATGCGCCACAGCCCCCAGCCGATAATGCCGAGGCAGAGGAGGGTGCCAGGCACGCCCAATTCGACCTCCCACTGCAGGAGAGCATCGTGCGGATGGAGCGGCAAAACCTCCGTCCCCGGCGGCAGGCCGGCGCCGGGAAAGAGGATGTTGACGTCCTCGTGCCCGCCCGGCAATTCGCGCGAGGCATCGAGGCCCCAGCCGAGAAGCGGGCGCTCGGCGATGCGCTGCGTCGTGAAGCCCCAAATGAGCACGCGATGGCGGGCCGAGAATTTGAGCCATGGCGCGCCTTGCGCGTCGATCACCGCGGCGTCGATCCTGGGCATTGCCAGCGGCAAGGCGACCGCCGCAACCAGGATCCCGGCGGCCAGCCCTGCAGCCACGAACCGCGGCGCCCGGAGCGCGATGGCGAAGACGATGAGGCTCGCCAGCAATGCGAGCTTGGCGGTGGTGCTTTCCATCAGCAGCACCGTCGGCGTCGCCGCCAGGGCGAGCAGCGCTCCGATCCATCGACGCGGCGCTAGCATGAGCGCGGGCCAGAGCGCCAGGACGAGCGTCGTCGCGCCGCGGTCGAAGCGCGTCAGGGGCAGGGGCAGGTCGCGCGGCCAGTCGAGCGCGGAACGTGACAACGCTCCATCGCTGGCGCGCTCGATCAGCAGCAGAACCACCGCCGCCGCGACGCCGGTCACGGCCATGAGTCCCAAGCGGCCGCGTTCGGCGGCGGTCAGCGCCGTGGCGGCGCCAAAGGCGACCAGTCCGCCGGCGCTGATCGCGAGCAGCCGCAGACCCTCGGCAAGACTGTGCCCCGGCAGGATCGACCAGGCCGCCGATGCGAAGCCCCACGCCACCAGCGCCGCAAGCAGAACGGCGAGGGGCAAGAAGGACTTGATCGCGGCGATGGCGCGCCGGAAGTCGAGCGCGAGCAACGCGACCGCGACGACCGCCAGAAGCGGCGCGAGCCCGAGCGGCGCCATGACCGCGAGCGACGGCAACACCAATGCGCAGCCGGCAAGAACCGTGCCGCAGCCGCGCCGCGCCTCGTCCGCGGCCCCGACGATGGGTGTGGTCAGTTCGCCGCCGCTTGCCGCGCGGCGCGGGCGGCGAGCTTCGCCTCGGAGAAGACCGGCTCGAGGTTGAAGAGGCGCCGCGCATTCTCGCCGAGGATGTTGCGCTTGCCCTGCTCGCTCAGGAACGGCAGATCAAAGATCGTGCTCGGCAGATCCATGTCCCAATGCGGATAGTCCGAGGCGTAGAGGAGCTGCGATTCCGCCTTGAGCATCTTGAAGGTGATCTCGAGCACCTCGCGGTTGTTGACCATCTCCATGGGCTGGCTGGTGAAATACATGTCGCGCATATAGTCGCTCGGCTTCTTCTTGAGCGAGGGGCATTCCGAGCTGCGCATCATGTATTCGTTGTCGAGCCGCTGCATCAGGAAGGGAACCCAGGCGAGGCCGCTCTCGATCCAGATGGTCTTGAGCTTGGGGAAGCGTTCGGGCAGGCCGTTCACGATCCAGTTGGTGAGATGGACCATGTTGAAGAAGGTGAAGCCAAGCGCGTGGACCGCGATGAAGCGGTTGGTCATGGCCAGCGACTGGTCGTTCCAATTGTAAGCCGCATGGAAGCCGATCGGCAGGCCCATCTCCTCGAGCAACGCATAGGTCTTCATATAGGCGTTGTCATAGACCGGCTTGTAGCGCGCCGCCGTCACCAGGAAGCCGATGACGCCGCGCTTCTGCCCGAAATCCTTGACCATCCTGTAGGCGGCCTCGGGATCGTTGAAGGGCAGATAGAGCATCGAGCGGAAGCGCGTCTCGGCGGACAGGATGGTCTCGGTCAGCCAACGATTGTAGGCGCGCGCCAATGCGACCTCGGTCTCGACCAGGGGATGCAGCCCCAATTGCAGCATCGGCGTCGGGAACAGGCAGACCATGTCGACGCCGAGCGCGTCCATCCATCGCTTGGTCAGCGTGATGTCGCGGTGCGGCGTCGGCGGCGTCTTCTCGAGGCGGCGCTCGGTGTAGCGCGGAATCCGTCCGGCCACGTCCTGGAAGCCGGGCTGCGAATGGAGAAAGCCGGGCCGGCCGCCGCCCATGCCCTTCTTGGCCTGGGCGGTATGGCGAATGACCGGGTCCTCGATATAGGCGATGATCTGGTCGAAGGACTCGCTCTCGTAATGGTGCGCGTCGGTATCGACGATGAGAAAGTCCTCGTAGCGCCGCTGTCGCGCTTGGCGCTCGGCCTGCTTAAGCAGCGTCCGCGTGTCGAATTCCTCGACCGAGGGATCGCGGAACTTGATTTCCAATGTATCCATCGCCGTGCGTCCCGTTGGATGCGCGCCCTGCCGGACGCTCGACAGTCTCTTGATCAGGCCTTCGCCGCGCTCGGCTCAGATCGCGACATAGATGCCGCCTTCGCGCTCGACGACCTTGAAGCGCTGCAGCCGCAGTTTCGGATCGGCGGCGCATTCGCCGGTCTCGAGCTTGTATTCGTAGCCGTGCCAAGGACAGATGATGTGCATCTCGTCCATGTTGAACCGCTGGCTTTGTAAGGTCCGGTCGGGGCCGATGACGTCTTCGACCTTGCCCAGCCGCACGCCCTCGCAGACCGGGCCGCCCTGGTGCAGACAAAGGTTGCGATAGGCATATAATTTGCCGGCGTGGCGATAGACCCCGACCTCGATGTCCTTGGTCGCGACGATGCGCACGTCGCCGTCCTTGAGTTCGCCCGCGCGACACACGAACACATCGGCCATCGGCAGATCTTTCTCCCCGCTACGACGATGATCGTAAGGCGCAGGGGTGCGAGGGTCAACCGGCCCGGTCAGAGCGATATGCACGAGGTTCTTCGGTCATCGCCTGAAACAGAGGCATGCCGTGCGTTGCTGAGGCGCACAAAGGGGGCGCTCCGCAAGCTGCCCACGGCACCGCCATTACGGCCGACGGCGGGCGACGTATTCGTCGCAATGCGTGCCGAACAGCCCTTTGGCGCGGGCCTTTCGCTCGAACACGCGCTCCAGCGAAAAGCCGAGCCGCTCGAGCGCGTTGCCGACCGTGCGGGGCTCTGTCGATTCGTAGGGGTAACCGCCGAGCCAGTCGTGGACATCATATCGCCAAGCCATGCCGCGGGCGGAGTAGCCCGCGACGTAACGCGCCGGGCTGCGGCCAGCCGCAACAAGGCCGGCGAAATAGGCGGCCTGATAGAGCGCTCGCAAGACGCTCTGCGCGGCAGGCGACGCCGCGGCGTAGTAGCGCTTTTCCAACCGCCAAAACCGGCACATCGGCGTTCGTCGATAGAGCGCCACGGCGAGCTGCCCCTCGGGTGCAACCATCGCCGCCGCCTTCTCCAAGGCCCGCCACAGATCGCCCGTATGATGCAGCACGCCCCAGCTGTAGACGATCTCAAATCTGCCGTCCCGATCTGGCGCGAGATCGAAGACGCTCTCGACGCGGAGCGACCAGGCGCCGCCGTCGAGATGCGCCGACAGCAGCCGCCGCGCCGCCTCGATGGACGCCGGATCAAGATCGATGCCGTGGACCGATGCGGCGCCCAGTCGATGCGCGGCGAGCATGGTGATGCCCGATCCGCAGCCGATGTCGAGAAAGCGGCATCCCCGAAGCGTCCCATCGGGAAATAACCGGCAAAGGCCACGCTCTGCCGCGGCGATGCTCTCTTTGGTGACCGTTGCGACGAAGGATTGCCAGTTCTCGCCGAAGGCAAAGCGCGGTTGCGATGCGCCAGGCATCGTCGCTGTTTCTCCCGGAGGGACGTTTACTGAAGGTTGCTCGTCACTGCCTGCCGCCGGCCGCGGAGCGGCGGCGCCTCACGCGCTCCAGCGGAAGGGCGCGAAGTGGCCGTTGCGGGTGCCGCTCTCGTCGCTCCAGACGATGCCGAAGGCATTGAAGCGGGACCGTGTCGCGTGGGCAAGGGCCAGGCGCGTGTTCACGGGATGGCCGGTATTGTCGAGCGCCATCGGCTTGCTCGGGTCGGCGGCGCCGGTCACGCCCTCGCAAGCCTGGGCGATCAATTCGCCGGCCACGACCGAGTAGCGCAAGCTGTCATAGGCGAACTTGATCGGGCGCCGTTCGACGCCGGCGAAGGTGCCAATGAGCGGCCCCAGATGCGCCATCGGACCGCCAGCCTGGCCGGACGCGATCGCGAGGATCGCATCGCCTTGCGCCTCGGTGGCCTGATCGTCGATGACGAGGCCGACCGTCCAATTGCCGTCGGCCATGACGCCCGGCGTCCGCGCCACGACGATGAAGGACAGGCCGTCAAGCGTGGTCCCGTCCTTGCTGCCGCGTTCGATCTGGAAGGCCAGCGCGACCTTGCAGTCGCCCTCGTCGGGTTTCGCGGTCAGGTTGGAGCTGATGCAAGGGCAGAGATACTTGCAATTGCAGGTCTCGAAATAGCGGCCTTCGAGCGACCACGTGCTTTCTGCCACGGCTTCCTCCTTCGTATCGTCTCGTTAGAGGCTCCCGGTCGCGGCGCCGCTTCCGCCGCCGCGCCACATCCGTGGACGATACGAAACCGGCCAAATCCAGGTCAAGGCCGGCGCCGGATGGCTCAGGCCGCGACCGGCGAAGGGCTCTTGGCGAAGGCCGGCATGATCTCGGTCGCGAAGCGGCGCAGCCCCTCGATCGTCGGATGCGGACTGACCAAGAGCACGTATTCGACGCCGCCCGCCTCGAGCCGCTTCAGCCGTGCGATGATCTCGGCGGGCGTGCCGAGCAGCGGCGCGTCGTCGCTCTCGACCGCGGTCCGGCTGGGCTGGGCGAAGCGTTCCGCGCCGGGCCCGCGCGCGAGCGCGCCGATGTTCTTCAAGACCTCGAGGCGAATGTCGAGCGCCTTGGTCCGCTCCGCCTCGCCGTTCAGGATCTGCAGGCCGCGCGTCGCGCCCACCATCAGCGGTTCGAAGGAACGGCCGACGCGCGCGCATTCCTCGCGGAAGATGGCGACGCGCTCGATGGTGAGGTCGGTCGAGCCGATCTGGTCGAGCAGCAGATTGTAGCCCTCGCGCGCCGCCCGCCGGATCGACTCGGGGCTGCCGGCGCCGAGCCAGAACGGCGGATGCGGCCGCTGCAGCGGCGCCGGCTCGACGACGATGTTCTCGAAATTCCAGCGCTTGCCGTGATGCGAGAACCGGCCCTCGCTCGTCCAGGCCTGGCGGATCACTTCCATCGCCTCGTCGAAGCGTTCGGTCGCTTCCTCCGGTCGGACGCAGAAGCCCGCGAACTCGTAATCGCGGTAGCCCTTGCCGACGCCGAAATCGAGGCGGCCGTTGGACAGCAGATCGAGCGTCGCCGCCTGCTCCGCGACCAGCACCGGATTGTGCCAGGGCAGCACCACCACGGCCGTGCCGAGGCGCAGCCGCTCGGTGCAGGCGGCGAGATAGCTCAGCAGGTTGAGCGAGGCCGATACCTGCGCGTGGCCGGTGAAATGGTGCTCGACGATGAACAGGCTGTGGAAGCCGAGGGCCTCGGCCTCGCGGACATAGGCGATGTAGTCGGCATAACCCGTGCTGTCGCCGGAAGGACCGCCATGCGACGCCCTGGCACCGCCGAATAGCCCAAAGCGCATCCCTGCCTCCACCTCAAGCCTCGGAGCCGGAAGATTCGCCTTTTGCCGCGTCAGGTCAATCTCTTCTTGATTGCGTGCCGCGGCGCTGGGCGGCCGCCAGCGCCGCGACGGCGGCGAGCGCGATGACGCCGCCGACGATGAAGCCCAAGCGGTAGCTGCCGGTCAGCGCAACCAGCCCGGCGAACAGGGTCGGCCCCGCCATATAGGCCGCGGACGGCAGCAGCGACGAGCCGGCCATCGCTTCGCCGACGGTGCCCGTCGGCACCAGTCGCGCCACCTCGGCGAGATAGATGCCCATCCAGCTTGCCGCGGTGAGCCCGGTGAGGCCGGAGACGGTCAAAAGCGCCCATAGCGGCCAGGCGGGCGTCGCGACGGCAAGCACGATGCTGGTCGCTGCCGCGGTCCAGGAGACCACATGCAAAGTCAGCGTCGCCGAGCCCAGGCGGTCGCAGATCCAACCGAGCAGGATGCGGCCGGGAATGCCGACCGCCTGCATGACCGAAAACATCAGCCCGGCCCGCGCCAGATCGAGGCCGAGTTCCTGGACGCCGTAGGTCACGAGAAAGGCGAAGAGGACGCCCTGGGTCACCGACAGCAGGGCGGCCGCGATGTTGAGCCCCGGCAGCTCCGGCGCGAGGCGCAAGCTGCGGAAGGGCACCGCGATGTTGGCGAGCGACAGCACGTAGCGCAGCGACACGCTCTGCTGCGGGTCGCGCTCGGCGTCGATGCGCTGACGCAGCGGCTGGACCAGCAGCACCGGAATCGCCGCCAGCGCCGCCGCGATGACGATGGTGAGCCGCCAACTCACCCAGCCCATGAGCAGTGGCAGGACCAGCCCGGCAAGCGCGCCGCCGAAGGGCGCGCCGGCCTGCTTGATCGAGAACATGAGCGAGCGGTTGCGCCGCGGCGTGTGCCGGTCGAGGACGCTGTTGCCCGCGATCGGCGACGGGCCGTAGGCGATGCCGATAAGCAGCGAGGCGAGCGCCAAGGTCGTCCAATGGGGAAAATCGATGAAGAGCGCGCCGGCGCTGCCGAAGAGCCCGGCGATCTGGAGGACGCGGATGGGGCCGCTGCGGCGGACATAGGGCGCGCCGAACATGATGAAGAGCGTCGTGCCAAGGATGGTGATGGCCCAGAGATGGCCGACGAATTCGGGTTCGATCCCGGCCTCGGCGGTGAGCACCGGGGCGAGCGTCGGCACGATGCGCGTGAGGAAGGCGCTCGCGGTCTGCAGCAGCGAGGTGGCCGCGAGGATGCGTACCCAATCCGTCACGATGCGTCCTCCCGCGCGGCCCCGGCGTGGCGCGGTCGTCGCGGGATCCGGTGCGCCGGCTCAGCTCTCCTTGGCGACGGCGAGCGCGTCGAGCTGAAGCAGCATGCCGCCGCGCAGCGGCATCACCAGCGTGTGCCGCGCCGGCCGGCGCGCCGCATCGGGATAGCATTGCGTCCAGTATTTGTTGATGGCGGTGCGGAAGCCGTCGTCGGTGACGAAGCAGGTGATCTTGACGACGTCGCCCAGATCCATCCCGCCCGCGGCGAGCAGCCGCTTCAGGTTTTCGAAGGCGAAGCGCGCCTGCCCGTCGATATCCTCTGGCAGCTTGCCGGTCGCGGGATCGCGGCCGCCGACCCCGGAGGTCGCGAGGATCGGCCCGACGCGGCTCGCGGCGGGAATGGGCGCGCTGTGGTGCAGGTTCTCCACGTCGATGCTCTTCTGGCGCACGGCCTCGCTCCTCTTCATCTTAAGGCGGCGCCGATCATGCGACGAAACCGCTGCGCCGTCACGCATGAGTAGCCGCGGCCGGCGACATGGCGCGGTAGCG
>DATNIY010000122.1:0-2484 GCA_035604195.1 Allostellaceae bacterium | reverse complement strand
CACGCGGCAACAGAGTCGACATCCTAGCCTCCGGCGTTGCCGAAGACCGCACTGTGCACGACATCGCCGCGCTTGATGGCGAGCCGCCGGACCGTGCCGCCATTGACCTCGAGCACGGCCCTGACCGGCACCTTCGAGCTGATAGTCGCCTCCGACAGCGGCACGGCGCGCTCGTGGATGTCGGCGATGCGGCCGTCGGCGGCGATGAAGAGCATGTCGAGCGGAATGAGCGTATTCCTCATCCAGAAGGTCGCGGTCTGGTCCGCCGGGAAGACGAAGAGCATGCCGCCATCGGCCGGCAGCGCGCGCCGGTACATCAGCCCCTGCTCCTGCTGCTGCGGCGTCAGCGCCAGCTCGACCGAGAAGCGCTGCGGCCCTGCGGCGGTGTCGAGCGTGATCGAGGATTTGTCGAAACTCGCGAGGTCGGCCCGCGCCGCGACGGCGAGCAGGCTCAGCAGCGCGGCGACGATGAGGGAGGAGCGCAGGAACATGGCCGCCTCGATGACCCGACGATCTCAATGGAAGAACAGCGCCTCGACGACCAAAAGCCACGGCAGGAGGCACACCGCGGCATAGCCAACATAGCCGAAGAAGCTCGGCATGCGCAGCCCCTGGCTCTCGACGATGGCCTTCACCATCAGATTGGGCGCATTGCCGATATAGGTGAGCCCGCCGAAATAGGCCGCCCCCGCCGAAACCGCCGCCAAGGTCCCGGCAAAGGGCCCGGCGAGCTTGGCCGCATCGTTGCCGGCAAGGCCGAAGAACATGAGATAAGTCGGCGCATTGTCGAGCAGCGCCGAGAGCAGCCCGGTCATGCGGTAGTAGAGCGCATTGTTCGCGGTTCCGCCGGCATAGATCTGCGCGAACAGCGGCGCGGCCGGCCCGGACAGGCCTGCGGCCATCATCTCCGTCACCGGAATGAGCGTGACGAAGATCACCGCGAACAGGATCGCCACCTCGACGAGCGGCTCCCAGGCGAAGGCATTGGCCTGCCGCGTCGCCGGCCGCGTCAGCGCCAGCGACAAGCCTGCCGCCATCACGAGCAGCGCATCGGCAGCGATGTCCGCCATGCTCCACGGCACGCCCAGGATCTCGACGCCGTCGCTCGGCGGCAGCAGGCTCTTCACCATCAGCGCAAGGATGGCCACGGGCAGGAGCGCCAGATTCACCGCGCCCTCGATGCCGAGCTTTTCGATTTCCGCCATGACGCGCTGCCCGTCCTCGCGCGCGCGGCGCTGCGTCATGCGGTCGAGGGCATAGAACGTGCCGAGGAGCCCGGCCGTCAGCACCAAAGTCGGCAGCGCCAGATGGATCGCCGGCCAGAAGAAGGGCACGCCCTTGAGATAGCCCAAGAGCAGCGGCGCGTTGCCGAGCGGCGTCAAGGCGCCGCCGACATTGGCGACGAGAAAGATGAAGAAGACGAAGACGTGGGTCGGCTGCGCCCGATGGCGGTTGGCACGGAGCAGCGGACGCAGCAACAGCATGGCCGCGCCGATCGTGCCGATGACGCTGGCGAGGACCACGCCGCCGGCGAGGAGCGCAGTGTTCACCGCCGGCGTCGCGCGCGGCGTCCCGGTGAGCCGCAAGCCCCCGGCGATGACGAAGAGCGCGCCGAGCAGCAGCATGAACGGCAGGTATTGGTGGAGCGCCATGTCGAGGAAGCTCGCGAGCGTGGCGCGTCCGCCCGTGCGCATTCCATCCGGCACGAGAAACGCCGCGGCCCAGAACGCGGCGGCCTTGCCGTAATGCCGATGCCAGAGACGCGGCGCCACGAGCGGCGCCAGCGCGATGGTCAGCAACATGCCGAGGAAGGGGAGCGCCCAAATCAGCCCAAAAGGGCCGGCGAGCTCAGAACCGAAAGGCAAGGCCATGAAGCGACTATGGCCGGCGACGAGCGCGTCGCCAAGCGAGATCGAGGCTGCCCGCGCTTGCCCGCCCGAGCCTCGCGCGCTACGGTCCGCGCGCAAGAAGAACGAGGAGTGCCCGCATGGACATGAAGGGCGAATACCGGGTCGCGGCGCGGCGCGACAAGGTCTGGGCGGCGCTCAACGATCCCGAGATCCTCAAGCAGTCCATTCCCGGCTGCGAGGAGATCGAGATGCTGTCCGCCACCGAGATGACAGCAAAGGTCACCGCCAAGGTCGGACCGGTCAAGGCGCGCTTCGCCGGCAAGGTGACGCTGTCCGATCTCGACCCGCCCAACGGCTACAAGATCAGCGGCGAGGGCAGCGGCGGCGCGGCCGGCTTCGCCAAAGGCGGCGCCACGGTGCGCCTGACCGACGAAGGCGATGCCACTCTTATGAGCTACACGGTCGACGCGCATGTCGGCGGCAAGCTCGCGCAGATCGGCTCGCGCCTCATCGATGCCACGGCGCGCAAGATGGCCGACGACTTCTTCGCCCGCTTCGCCGAGGTCGTCGGCGGCCCGGCACCCGCTGCGGCACCAGCCGCGGCCGCGCCCCAGCCGGAAGCGGCAGCGGGGGG
>DATNIY010000121.1:0-42743 GCA_035604195.1 Allostellaceae bacterium | reverse complement strand
CGGCGCCGGCCGCGGCCAGTGCGCGTCCCTGCGCGATGGCGCGCTCGCTGTCGAGAAACTTGCCGCCGTCCGAGAAGCTGTCGGGCGTGACGTTGACGACACCCATGAGCAGCGGGCGGTCGAGGCTAAGCCCAGCCCAGGCGGGCCGGCCCGCCGACAGTCGCTCCAGCCCGTGCATGATTTCCGCCGCTGCGCCGGGGTCCAATCGCCGGGTCCAGACGCGCAGCTGCGGCAGGCTCGCCACGGCAGCGGCGACGGCGCCGTCGGACAGACGTGCCAGGACTTCCACCGAAGTGAAGGCAATGCCGCCGCCGGCAAGGCGCAATGCCCAGCCCGCGGCAATGGCGGCCTCCGCCGCGGCGCCCTCGAGCAGGCCCAAGGGCCGCAGCCAGATCCGCGCTTCCGTCCGCAGCAACGCTTCGAGCTCAACCCGCTGGACGCGGCCTTCCACCATGCCACCATTCTGCCATCGGCGGCGCGGGCCATACAGGGGGCGTGGTGCCTGCGAATTGCGCAAAGCCGCCATGCCGAGGCGGCAGTGTCAATTTTTTGTGCGATGCGCATATCTTTGGCGAACGCCTTAATCGGCGTTTCCTCCCTGAACTTGGGCCGCGATTGTTCGCGGCCCATTCTTTTATATAATAATATCAATAAATTACAGACCATTCTTGACAGGAACGTCAAGATTTTCCCGGCGCTGATCTTTACCAATCCGAAAGCGTGCCGCGGTGATCATCGGCCGACGCCGAGAGTTGCGTCAACGAGTACGGGGGCGGCACCATTCCCTTGACGATCGGCGGCGAGGTCGGCCTGGCCATCTATGTCTTTCCGCTGGTGATGGCGGCGATCAGCGACCTGCACAGTCTGCGTATCCCCAATTGGTTGACGGCGGCACTGGCCGCGGCGTTCCCGCCGGTGGCGCTGCTGTTCGGGCACAATGTTGATTGGCTCTCTCATTTCGGCGCGGGCATCGCGGTCTTTGCCGGGGCCGCCATGCTCTTCGCCTTCGGTTTCATGGGCGGCGGCGATGCCAAGCTACTGGCGGCGACGGCGCTGTGGACTGGCCTCGGTCAACTGCTCGCGCTCTTGGTCGTCACGGCGCTCGCCGGCGGCCTTCTTGCCCTTGTCATGATCTTGCTCCAACATCCCGTCGCGCAAGCGAGCTTTCTCGCCACGGTGCGGCGATTGCCGTCCTTCGCCCAGAAAAATACGCCGATTCCCTATGGCATCCCGATCGCAGTTGCAGGGATCCTGATGGCGCCATCGCTCGGTTTTCTCGTCTGAGCGACATCCCGCACCGCAGGCATAGACCTGCCGCGACAACGCGACAGTCACTGCGGAGACTTCAGCGTCATTTGCTAGTAACTGCCCAGGCGCGATAGTGGACCGAGACAACCGAACTGCGGCTGTGACGAAAGAATGGCCGCATCGACTCGACCGCCTCGCTTCCGACCAGCAAAACATCTTGCCAGGTCTGCATTTACTATATAGCTTTAATTTCCGTGAGCGTTCCACGGGTCGGCATGACCTGGGGCGTCCAGCCGACGCAAAGATCGGCGGGCGGAGGCGACCGCAACCGTCGCCGCGTTCTGCGGGATTTCTGCATGGGGGCTGCGAGCCCGGACGGCGCCGTGCCGTCCAACCTGGCACGGGGTCGAAGGACTTGTTCTGCAGCGGGGGGCAATGATCGAACGGTTCAGGGGTGTCGGCGGGAGGCTGTTTCCCAATCGGCATTTGTTGCTGTGCAGCCAAGAGCGCGTGCGCAGCGTCGGTCTTCCGGGCTGGCTTCAAGTCGTCGGACTGATCGCGACCCTCACCGTCTTTGCCGGCATGGGCTATCTCGCCGCCGGCTATGTTCACGCCCGCAAGACGCTGCGGCATCAATCGACGGCGCTGGCCGATCTCGTTCAAGAGGTGGCCTCGAGCGCCAGCGCGATCAATGATGACCTGCGCCATCAGCTCGCCGACGCCAAAGCACGCGCCGAGGCCCTGCGTCAGCGCTTTGCCGAGACCAACACGCAATATGAAGCAGCGCTGCAACAGTTCGATGCCGCGCACAAGCAGCTCGACGAGGCGCGCCAGCAGCTCGCTGCGACCAATGGCCAGCTCGCCCAGGCGACCAACGAGTTGACCGCCGCAAAGAGCCAGCAGGAAGCGCTTAAGAAAGCAGCGGAGCAGGAGCAACCCGCATCGCCGGCGGGCGGCAACGCGCACAGCGAGGCGCGTGGTGGCGAAATGGAGCGAACCGCTCTGCGCAATCGCATCAAAGACCGCGAGAGCGAGGTCAAGGCGCTCGACGAACATGCGCAGAAACTGAAGCGCGCCGTCGAAGCGATGGATCGCCAGCTGACGGAGATGGCGTTCGAGCGCGACCGATTGCGCGGCTCGGGCGGCAAGGCTCCCGCGGGCGCCACGGCGGTTCCCGCTTTCGAGCCCGATGAGGCGGCACCGGCCGAGGACGTGCAGCCACCGACCGCGCAACCGGATGATCCGCGTCGGCGCGCTCAATCCAGCGAGCTTGAGCGCTTGATCGCCTCGACCGGCATTGACATTGATCGAATCCTCGGGCGCCTGTCGCAGCCGCCCGGCCAAGGCGGTCCCTATGTCGCCCTCGACAGCGTCAAGCGCGCCACGGACGATGAGCAGAAGCGCATCGTCGAGCTGCGTAAGCTGGTCAAGACGTTGCCGCTGGATGCGCCCTTGCCGCACTACCAGCTCGAGAGCGGCTTCGGCCAGCGCATCGACCCGCTCAATGGGCGGCCTGCCTTCCATTCCGGGCTCGATCTCGCGGCGGCCTACAAATCACCGGTCTATAGCACCGCGCCTGGAATCGTCAGCTTCACCGGCGTCAAGGACGCCTATGGCCGGGTCGTCGAAGTCGACCATGGCCACGGCATCATGACCCGCTATGCGCATTTGCACCGCATCCTCGTGGTGCATGGGCAGAAGGTAGCCGCACAGCAGGAGATCGCGCAGCTCGGCAGCACCGGCCGCAGCACCGGCCCCCACGTCCATTATGAGATTCTCATCGACGGCATCCCGCAGGACCCCGCAAAGTTCATGCAGGTCGGGAAGAATGTGGTTCAAGTCAGCGACAAGTAGCGAGAAGTCTCAGGCTTCAAGGTGGCGCAACGCGGTTTCCGTCCTCAACGGGGGCCTCAAGGTCGAAGGCGACATCATCAGTGACGGCGAGATCCAGGTTGTCGGCTCGTTGTCCGGGAATTTGACGGCCTACAAGCTGACTCTCAGCGAAGGCGGATCGATCAACGGCAATGTCCGGGCCGAGAGTGCGGTCATCCATGGCCAGCTCGCCGGTCGGCTGGCGGCGGCCAAGGTGGTGATCGGGCGGACTGCGCAGGTCACCGCCGACATCATCTATGTCTCGATGCAAATCGAGCCGGGCGCCGCGCTCGAGGGCTACAGCCGCCGGGTCGACCAGATCGAAACCGCGGCGGCCGCGATGATGTCGCTGCCGGCGCCGCGCCCGTTGGCCGACGAGCCGGCGCGACCCGCCGTGGTCATCAAGGGCGACTAGATCCTTCGGCCGCGCCGGCGAGCGCGCGGCAGAAGACCTCGCGATCGACATTGCCGCCGGAGGCGACGACGGCGATCGTGCGACCGCGCAACGCGATCTTTCCGGCCAGTACCGCCGCCAGCGCCGCCGCCCCGCCCGGCTCGACCACGAGCTTATAGTCGGCAAAGGCCAGCGCCATGGCGCGCCCGACTTCGTCGTCCGTCACCGTCAGACTGCCGGCGAGCAGGCGCCGCGCGATGGCGAAGGGCAGGACGCCCGGCATCGGCGCGAGCAGCGCATCGCAGATCGACTGCCGCCCGGGCTCGTTCCGCAGTCGCTCGCCGGCGGCGAGCGAGCGGCGCATGTCATCGAAGCCGGCGGGCTCGGCGGCATAGATCCGCGTGCCCGGGCTCGCCTCGGCCAGCGCGAGGGCGCAGCCGGAGACCAGACCTCCGCCGCTGCAAGCGATCACCACGGCATCGAGCCTGGCGCCGACCGCCGCCGCCTGCGCCGCGAGTTCGAGACCGACCGTGCCCTGGCCCGCAATCACCCGCGCGTCGTCGAAGGGCGGCAGCAAAAGCGCGCCGCGCTCGTCGGCGATGCCGGCGGCGATGGTCTCGCGCTCCTCGCGGTTGCGGTCATAGAAGACGATCTCGGCGCCCAGCTCCCGCGTGTTCGCGATCTTGATCGCCGGCGCGTCCGCGGGCATGACGATGAGCGCGGGCATGCCCAGGAGCCGCGCCGCCGCCGCGACGCCCTGGGCGTGATTGCCCGAGGAATAGGCGACGACGCCGGCCCGGCGCTGCGCCTTTGGGACCTGCGCCAGCGCGTTGAAGGCGCCGCGAAACTTGAAGGACCCGGTGCGCTGCAGCGTTTCCGCCTTGATCAGCAGGCGCCCGCCGAGCCTGGCGTTGACCACTGCTGATTCGAGGAGCGGCGTTAGGACCGCTTGGCCCTTGAGCCGGGACGCCGCTTCATGGACATCGGCGACCTCGGGCGGCCCTGCCTCGGTCATGACGCCTCAGCGCTTCAGATCGCTCGCCAATGAGAAGGCGAGATCATGGTCGCCGAGGCGCAAGCGGTAGAGCTGCAAATTCTCGAGCACGCGCTGCACGTAGTTGCGGGTTTCCGCGAGCGGGATCGACTCGACCCAGTCGACGACATCGGCACCCTTGCGACGGGGATCGCCGAAGGAATCGATCCATTGCCGCACCCGCGCCGGCCCGGCGTTGTAGCCGGCGACCGCCAGAACATAGGAGCCGGAGAAGTCGCCCAAGAGCCCCGCGAGATAAGCGCGCCCGAGCGTCAGATTGTAATGCCGGTCGCTGGTCAGCCGCGACAGCGAGAACGGCAGCCGCAGCGAGCGCGCCATCGTGCTCGCCGTTGCCGGCATCAGCTGCATCAACCCGCGCGCGCCGGCGCTGCTCACCGCCGCTTCGTCGAAGGCGCTCTCCTGCCTGGTCATGGCGAGAACGAGCGGCCGCTCGACCTCGCCGCCCGGCGGCAGCGCCACCACGGGATAGCCTTCGGCGAGCAGGGTCACGCCGTTGTAGCTCGCTTGCTTGGCCGCGGCGACGGAGAGATCCGGCCGCCCGATCTGATCGGCGAAGCGCGCAACGAGCTCATAATCCGCCGGCGTCACTGCGGTCTCGGCGAGCCGCCGCACGAAGGCCGGCACGTAGTCAATGGCGCCGATCTCTGCCAGACCGCGCGTCACCCTTACGAGCTGACGGCCGTTGAAGGCGGCGATTTCGTCGGGGCGCGGCTGCGGTTCGGCGAGCGCGGCGGTGCTGATGCCCTGGCTCAGACGCGCCGCGGCGAGCTGGCCATAATAGGTCGTGACGCGCTCGGCCGCCGTGCCGAACCAGGTCTCGGCCAGCTGGCGATAGCCCATGGCTTCGGCGGCGCGCCCTGCCCAATAGGCGCCGCGGCCGATGCTGATGGGCAGCACCGCCGCGTCGTAAAGCCGGACGAAATGGTTGTAGGCGGCCTGCGGCTGATGCAAAAAGCGCAGCGCGGTCCAGCCGGCGAGAAACTCGAGTTCGGAGAAATTGGCGCCGCTCGTCAGCCCGTGCCGCGCGGCGATGCCGTAGGCGAAGGCCGGCTTGGCCTCGGCCAGCGCGTAGCGCGCGAGCACCTGGCGCTCCGTCGCCCATTGGGCGGCGTGATCCTGCTCTTTCGGCAGGCTCTCGAGCAGCGTGATCGCATCGTCGTAATGCTCCTTGCGGCGGCGCCAGCGCACGCGGTCGTAGATCAGGCCGGGATCGTGCTGAAGTGCCGCCGGCAGGCGCGCGACCAGCCGCTCGCTCCCCGGCGAGAGCGCCGCCAAGGCGAGCCGCGCCGCGGCCAGATCGCGGTATTCGGGAGCGACCCGCGCCATCTGCCGCCTTGCCGCCTCGACCTGCCCGTCCCACAGCAAGTGATCGAGGCGCTCGACATGATCGGCCGAGCGCAGGACGCCGCGAAAGCGTTGCAGCATCGATTTCTCTTCGAAGCTGCTGAAGTCGCTTTCGATCCAGACGCGGCGGATGAGCTCGGTGGCCTCGGTGCCGTGGCCTTCCGTCAGCCAGATCGCCGCCTGGCGCAAACGGCCGCCCGGCGTCACCGGCGGATGGTCGGCGAACCAGTGGGCGGCGACCGCATCCGACACGCCGGAGAGCTGCGTCTCCGCGTGCTGGCGCAGCAGATTTTGCTTGGGCCAATCCGGGTGGCTGGCGAGAAAGGCGGCATATTCGGAAAAGCCCGCATCGCCGCCGCCGGCGAGCTGAACCCAGCGCAGCGCCGGCTGCAGCAGAGCATTGCGCGCGTTGTCGGCGTCCTGCCAGGCCCTCGACCAGTTGCCTGACCGCGCGGCAGCGAAGGCCGCGCCGTAAAGCCGGGCGTCGCTCTCCGAAAGCTCCGCTGCCCGCGCGGCCAATGTCCCGGAGACCAAGAGCACGACAAGTGCGGCAAAGAGGCGGCGACCCAACAATTGCAATACCCGACTCCGAAATGCCCGGCCACGCGAGCGGTTATTGTAATGGCGACCAATGATTAACGCCAACATCTTGCCGCATCATTACCGGCCGCATTCGTTTTAACGATTCCTTGCCGTTTGCCGGAGCGGAACGGTCGCACGGCGCGGCGCGGCGGCAGCGCCGGTTGCCGGCGTGCCCGCGCGGGGTTATGGTCGCGGTGACTGCGCTTCTAGGCCGACCCGGAGGGGGCGCCATGTTCAAGGGCTCGATCGTCGCACTCATCACGCCGTTCCGCGACGGCGCGGTTGACGCCAACGCATTCCAGAAGTTCGTGGAATGGCAGATCAAGGAAGGCACGCACGCGGTCGTGCCCTGCGGCACGACGGGGGAGTCGCCGACCTTGAGCCATGCCGAGCACAACCGCGTCGTCGAGCTCTGCGTCGAAGTGGCGAAAGGGCGCGTGCCCGTGATCGCTGGGACCGGCTCGAATTCGACCGCGGAGGCGATCGCGCTCACGCGTCACGCCAAGAAGGCCGGGGCGGACGCCGCGCTAGTGGTGACGCCCTACTACAACAAGCCGACCCAGGAGGGGCTCTATCAGCACTACAAGGCGATCCAGGATGCGGTGGAGCTGCCGATCATCATCTACAACATTCCTGCCCGCTGCGTCGTCGACATGAGCGTCGCCACCATGGCGCGGCTCGCCAAGCTGCCGAACATCGTGGGCATGAAGGATGCGACCAACGATCTGGCGCGGCCGCTCCGGACGCGGGCGGCGATCGGCCCCGATTTCGTCATGCTGTCGGGCGAAGACGTGACCGCGCTCGCCTTCATGGCACAAGGCGGCGACGGCTGCATCTCCGTCACGGCCAATGTCGCGCCGCGCGCCTGCGCCGACATGCATGAGGCGTGGCAGAAGGGCGATTGGGCGCGGGCGATGCGGATCAACGAGCGCCTGGGCCCGCTGCACGACGCGCTCTTCATCGAGACGAGCCCGGCGCCGGTCAAATACGCCGCCTCGCTCCTCGAGAAATGCACGCCCGAGGTCCGCCTGCCGCTGGAGCCGGCGAGCCCGGAGGCGCAGGAGAAAGTGCGTCAGGCGATGCGGACGGCCGGCGTCCTCAACTGAGCGCGGCATGGCGCTCCGCGGCGACGAGCGCTACGTCGCGCTGAACCGGCGGGCGCGGCACGACTATCTGATCGAAGACACGATCGAGGCGGGCATGGAGCTCGTGGGCAGCGAGGTCAAGGTGCTTCGCCAAGGGCTCGCCAGCATCGCCGAGGCCTATGCCGCCGAGCGCGGCGACGAGCTCTGGCTCATCAATGCGCATTTCCCGGTCTATCCGCCGGCGCGGTTCAACCACGAGCCGCGGCGGCCGCGGCGACTCCTGCTGCGGCGGCGCGAGATCAACCGGCTCTTGGGCGCGGTCAAGCGCGAGGGCATGACCCTGGTGCCCCTCGCCATTTATTTCAACGAGCGCGGCCGCGCCAAGCTCGAACTGGGCCTCGCCAAGGGCAAGCGCAAGGCCGACAAGCGCCAGGCCGAGAAGGCGCGCGACTGGCAGCGCGCCAAGGCCCGGCTCATGCGCGAGCGCAACGCGTGAGCGCGCGGAGAGCTTGAAGCGAGCGCGGCTTATGTGTATATTACATAAATCTATACACATCAGGAGCCGGCCGTGCGGACCAACATCGACATCGACGACGCGCTTATGGCGAAAGCGATGCGCGCAACCGGCCTCAACACCAAGCGAAGCGTCGTCGAGGAGGGGCTGCGTCTCCTCGTCCGGTTGAAGGAGCAGGAGGAGATCCTGCGTCTGCCAGGGAAGGTGCGCTGGGACGGCGATCTGAACATGAGTCGTCGCGGCCGCAAAGCTCGATGATCGTCGTCGACAGCTCGGTTTGGATCGACCATCTGAACGACGCCGACAGCGCCGAGGTTCGGCGGCTTCGCGGCATCGTCGGCCGCCAGCCGATCCTGGTCGGCGACCTCATTCTCTGCGAAGTGCTGCAGGGTCTGCGCAGCGAACGCGAAGCTCGCTTGGTCGAAGCGGGGCTGCGGCGGTTCGACATTGCATCGATGCTGAATCCTGATTTGGCGTCGCGTGCCGCCGGCAACTATCGCCAGTTGCGCGGCCGGGGAATCACCGTGCGCAAGACGATCGATCTCATCATCGCCACCTTCTGCATCGAGCACGGTCACGTCCTGTTGCACAGCGACAGGGACTACGACCCCTTCGTGCAGCATCTCGGGCTGAGGACGCCCTGACGGCGGGATCGCCGGCGGTGCGGCCTCAACCCGCGCCGTCGCCCGCGAGCATCCGCCGCAGCTCGGCGAACACCGCTTCGAACATTTCCGGCGTGAGCTTGCCCGTATTGGTGTTGTAGCGCGAGCAGTGATAGCTGTCGGCGAGCGCCAGGCCCGTCGGCAAGCGATGCAGAGCTCCGTGGCGGAAGGGATAAGGCGCGCGCTTGAGGCCCAATGCTCCGAGCGCCGCCTGATGCGCGATGGCGCCCAGGGCCAAGATCGCCCGGAGCCGCGGCATCGCCGATATCTCGGCGGCGAGGAAAGGCCGGCACGCCGCGATCTCCCTGGGCTCCGGCTTGTTCTCGGGCGGCACGCAGCGCACCGCGTTGGTGATGCGGCAATCGACGAGGGCGAGGCCGTCATCGGCGCTGGCGGCATAGGCGCCGCGGGCGAGCCCGAATTTGCGCAACGTGCCATAAAGCAGTTCGCCGGCGTAATCGCCGGTGAAGGGCCGGCCGGTGCGGTTGGCGCCTCTGAGCCCGGGCGCCAGCCCGACCACCAGAAGCCACGCGTCGATGCCGCCGAAGGATGGCACCGGCGCATTATGCCAGTCGGAGAAGCGCGCGCGCTGCGCCGCGCGGAAGGCAGCGAGCCGCGGACAGAGCGGACAATCGCGGCCGGGCTCGGCGAGCGCGGCGGACGGGCTCACGTGTTGGCGGCGGGCACCGCGTGGGGCTCGCGGGTGTGGCTGCGCATGATCTGCGGCGCCAGTTCCTGCAGCTCGATGAAGACATCGGCCTGGCGACGCAGTTCGTCCGCCACCATCGGCGGCGTCGAGCGCAGGGTGGAGACCACACTCACGCGCACGCCCTTGCGCTGCACCGCTTCGACCAGCCGGCGGAAATCGCCGTCGCCCGAGAAGAGCACGATATGGTCGAGACGGTCGGCCATCTCCAGGACATCGATGGCGAGTTCGATGTCCATATTGCCCTTGATCTTTCGCCGGCCCATGGCGTCGGTGAATTCCTTCGTCGGCTTGGTCACGATGGTGTAGCCGTTGTAATCGAGCCAGTCGACGAGCGGCCGGATCGGCGAATATTCCTGGTCCTCGAGCAGCGCCGTATAATAGAAGGCCCGGATGAGGCGACCCTTGCTGCCGAAAAGCTCGAGCAGCCGCCGGTAGTCGATGTCGAAGGCCAATGCCCGAGCCGCCGCGTAGAGATTGGCGCCGTCGATGAACAATGCGATGCGTTCCCCCGGATAAAACAACATTATGCTTGCTCCATGAATACCAATGCCGTCGCACCCTCCAATCCCGCCGCATTTGCCGCCAAGCCGCGGACGGCGTCAAGCGGTCCGCCGGCGCCGTCATGATCCTGGTCGGGCTTGGCGCCAACCTGCCGAGCGCGGCGGGGCCGCCCGAAGCGACCATCGCGGCGGCGCTTGCGGCACTCGCGGAGGCCGGGATCGTCATCGGCGCGCGCTCGCGGCTCTACCGGTCGGCGCCCGAGCCGCGCTCCGATCAACCCTGGTTCGTCAACGCCGTCGCCGTGCTGGAGACCGGGCTCGATCCGCCGGCGCTGCTCGCGCTCTTTCATCGCATCGAGGCGCGCTTCGGCCGCCGCCGGGCGCAGCCTAATGAGGCGCGGCCGCTCGACCTCGATCTGCTCGCCTATGACGACCTCGTGCGCGCGGGACCGGAGGGTCCCATCCTGCCGCATCCCCAGCTGCACCAGCGGGCCTTCGTGCTGCTGCCACTCCGCGAGGTGGCGCCGGACTGGCGCCATCCGCGACTCGGGCGTTCGGTTAACGAGCTGCTCGCGGCGCTGCCGCCCGGTCAGACGGCGGAGGCGCTCGGCGGCTGAGCCAAATCAGCGCCTTGGCTCGCAATGGCTGGTTGCAGCAAGGCCCGGCGCACCATATATTGACAGGCTCTATTCCAGCCTCCAGGAGATTTGCGGGAATGGCGCGCGTCACCGTCGAAGATTGTGTCATCAAGATCCCCAACCGCTTCGAACTCGTGCTTCTGGCGGCGCAACGCGCGCGCGACATGGTCGCGGGCGCGCATCCCACGCTCGATCGCGACAACGACAAGAACCCGGTCGTGGCGCTCCGCGAGATCGCCGCCGAATCGATTGCGTTCGACGCCCTCCAAAACAATTTGATCAAGGGCATGCAGAAGCATGTCGAGATCGACGAGCCGGAAGAGGATCAGGACATCGAGATCGGCGCGCCAACCGGCTGGCCGGGCGATCTCGGGCCGAGCCTCGACGACGTCTCCGGCGAAGAGGGCGAGGTCACGGGCGAAGAGGGTGAGGAGGAGCTGCCGGAGGACGAAGTGTTGCTCGTCGCCGATGACGAGTCCGTGGACATTCCCGACGACGCCTTGCCGGATCTCGAGAAGGACGGACCTGACATCGGCGAGACCAAGCGCTGACGCGATGGCGGCAGCGGCGAGGCGCTCCTCGACCGCGCCGCTCGCCCCGCGCCGTCCCTTGCAAGGGCGCCGGCGGCGGCGCCGGGCTGGCTCGCCATGATGCGCCAGTTCGAACTCGTCGAGCGCGTTAGGGCCTACGACCCCTCGGCCGACGAGGATGCGCTGAACCGGGCCTATGTCTTCTCGATGAAGGCGCATGGCAAGCAGTTGCGCGCCAGCGGCGATCCCTACTTCTCCCATCCGGTCGAGGTCGCGGGCATCCTCGCGGGCATGAAGCTCGATACCTCGTCGATCGTCACCGGGCTCCTGCACGACACGGTCGAGGACACGCTGGCCACGCTCGAGGACATCGAGCGCCGCTTCGGCGGCGACATCGCGCGCCTGGTCGATGGCGTCACCAAGCTCTCGCGCCTCGAGCTGCAGTCGGACCAGACCAAGCAGGCCGAGAACTTCCGCAAGCTGGTCTTGGCGATGTCCGAGGACATCCGCGTCCTCCTGGTGAAGCTCGCCGACCGGCTGCACAACATGCGCACCCTGCGCTTCATCAAGGACGCCGACAAGCGGCGCCGGACCGCGCGCGAGACGATGGAGATCTACGCGCCCTTGGCCGAGCGCATGGGCATGCACGGCATGAAGGACGAGCTCGAGGATTTGGCCTTCGCCGAGCTTTACTCGGATGCGCGCGAGAGCATCAAGGCCCGTCACGCCTTCTTGCGCGAGAAGGGCGGCGATCTGACCAGCCGCGTCATGGCCGAGCTCAACCGGACGCTCACGGATGCGGGCGTGCCCGCCGCGGTGTCGGGGCGCGAGAAGACGCCCTATTCGATCTGGCGCAAGATGCAGCGCAAGAACGTCGGCTTCGAGCAGCTTTCCGACATCATGGCCTTCCGCATCGTGGTCGACTCGGTCGAGCAGTGCTACCACGCGCTGGGCGTGCTGCACAGCCACTACCCGGTCGTGCCCGGCCGCTTCAAGGACTACATCTCGACGCCGAAGCCCAACAACTACCGCTCGCTGCACACCGGCGTCATCGGCCCGGAGCGCCAGCGCATCGAGGTCCAGATCCGCACCCGCGACATGCACGAGGTGGCCGAGCTCGGCGTCGCCGCGCACTGGGTCTACAAGCAAGGCGCACCGCGCACCGAGGGCCGCCAGTACCGCTGGCTGCGCGAGCTTCTCGACATCATCGAGCACGCGCCGGACCCGCAGGAGTTTCTCGAGCACACCAAGCTCGAGATGTTCCAGGACCAGGTCTACTGCTTCACGCCCAAGGGCGATCTCATCGAGCTGCCGCGGGGCGCGACGCCCGTGGATTTCGCCTATGCCGTTCACTCCGAGATCGGCGACACCTGCGTCGGCGTCAAGATCAACGGCCGGATCGCCCCGCTCCGGACCCAGCTCGCCAATGGCGACCAGGTCGAGATCATCACCTCGAAGGCGCAGACGCCGTCACCGACCTGGGAGCGCTTCGTCGTCACCGGCAAGGCGCGGGCGCGCATCCGCCGCTTCATCCGCACGCAGCAGCGCGAGCAGTACCTCGATCTCGGCAAGGCGATCCTGCAGAAGGCGTTCCGCCAGGAGGGCCACGAGCTCACCGAAAAGGCGCTCGAGGAAGTCCGGCGCGGTTTCAATTGCGAGACCGTCGAGGACCTCTGCGTCGCCGTCGGCGAAGGGCTGCATACCGGGCGCGAGGTGGTGCATGCCATCTTCCCGCCGAAGCCCGGCGCCCGCTCCGCCAAGGTCGTGCCCCTGGCGCCGGCGCGCGGCAAGACCGCCTTGGAGAATGCGGTGCCGATCCGCGGCCTCATTCCGGGGATGGCCGTACATTACGCCGGCTGCTGCCATCCACTTCCGGGCGACCGCATCGTCGGCATCGTCACCACCGGCAAGGGCGTCACCGTCCACACCATCGACTGCGAGACCCTGGCGAGTTTCGCCGAAATGCCGGAGCGCTGGCTCGACGTCGCCTGGGCCAGTCAGGGCGATGCCGCGGGGACCCATGTCGGCCGGATCAACGTCACCATCGGCAACGAGCCCGGCAGCCTGGGCAGCCTCACCACCGTCATCGGCAAGCTCGCTGGGAACATCACCAACCTCAAGATCACCAACCGTTCGGAGGATTTCTTCGAGATCCTCGTCGATGTCGAGGTGCAGGACGTCCGCCACCTCACCAACATCATCGCCGGGCTGCGCGCGACGCCGGTCATCAACTCGGTCGAGCGGGCGCGGGGGTGAGCGACGCGCCGCAAGCCGCCATGCAGGGAGCCGCGCCGCTCCGCCTCGGCGTCAACATCGACCATGTCGCCACCCTGCGCAACGCGCGCGGCGGCCGGCATCCCGATCCCTTGCGGGCGGCGCGGGTCGCCGCCGCTTCCGGCGCCGACGGAATCACCGCACACCTGCGCGAGGACCGTCGCCACATCCGGGATGAGGACATCGCCCGGCTCATGCACGAGATCGCGCTGCCCCTGAACCTCGAGATGGCGGCGACGCCCGAGATGGCGAAGATTGCGCTGCACCACCGCCCGCACGCGGTCTGCCTGGTGCCGGAGCGCCGGGCGGAACTCACCACCGAGGGCGGGCTCGATGCTGCCGCCGGCGGGAGCGCGCTGGCGCCGGTCATCGGCGATCTCGCCGCCGCCGGCGTGCGCGTCTCGCTCTTCATCGACCCCGAGCCGCGCCAGCTCGAGGCGGCGAAGCGGCTGGACGCCCCGGTCGTCGAGCTTCATACTGGCGCCTTTTGCGATGCCGCTGGTCCCGCGCGCGAGCGGCAGCTCCAACGATTGCTCGCCGCCGCTGCCGTCGCCGAAGGGCTCGGCCTTGAATGCCATGCCGGACATGGGCTGAGCTTCGACACGGTCGGTCCGGTGGCGGCGATTGCGACCATCGTCGAACTCAACATCGGACATTTTCTTGTCGGCGAGGCGATCTTCTCGGGTCTCGAGAGCGCGATCAGGCGCATGCGGGCGCTGATGGACCAGGCGCGGCCGGCGGCGCTCACGGCGCTGGGCGCATGATGATCCTGGGCATCGGCAGCGATCTCATCGACATTCGCCGCATCGAGCGCACCATCGAGCGCTTCGGCGAGCGCTTTCTCGACCGCGTCTTCACCAAGGTCGAGCGCGAGCGCTCCGACCGCCGCGCCAACCGCGCGGCGAGCTATGCCAAGCGCTATGCCGCCAAGGAGGCCTGCTCCAAGGCGCTCGGCACCGGCTTCCGCAACGGGGTGTATTGGCGCGATCTCGGCGTCCTCAATCTCGCCTCGGGCCGGCCGACGCTGGTTTTGACCGGCGGCGCGCTCGAGCAGCTTCGACGCATGACGCCCGAGGGCATGGCGGCGCGCATCGCGCTCACCCTCACCGACGAACAAGCGCTCGCTCAGGCGTTCGTCATCATCAGCGCCGAGCCGGTCTGACCGCTTGACTTCCACCCGCCGGCTTGGCTTGATCTCCGCGCCCCGGTCGCCCGACCGGCTCTTCCCGGTAAAATACGCTTTATCAAGGCATTAGCGGACCTTTTTCATGGCCACCAAGACCTCGAGCGGCCTCGCCGAGACGATCAAGACGCTGGTCTATGCGGTGGTCATCGCGCTTTTCATCCGCACCTTTTTCTACGAGCCCTTCAGCATTCCCTCGGCTTCGATGGTGCCGACCCTGCTCGTTGGGGACTACCTCTTCGTTGCGAAATTCTCTTACGGCTACAGCCGCTACTCGCTGCCCTTCGGGCTGCCGCTCATCCCCGGCCCGGGCCGGGTCTTCTTCCGCTCGCCGGCGCGCGGCGACGTCATCGTGTTCAAGCTGCCGCGCGACCCTTCGATCGATTTCATCAAGCGCGTCGTGGGACTGCCCGGCGATCGCATCCAGGTGAAGGACAACGTCCTCTCCATCAACGACACGCCGGTAAAGATGCAGAAGGTCGAGCCCTATTTCGACAACGAGGGCGGCATGCGCACCTTCAGCCAATATGTCGAGACCCTGCCCGACGGCCGGCGGCACAGCATCATCGAGCTCGGCACCACGCTGCCGCTCGACAACACCGCGGTCTTCACCGTCCCGGCCGGGCACTATTTCATGATGGGCGACAACCGCGACAATTCGGCCGACAGCCGCGATGCCGGCAGCGGCGTCGGCTATGTGCCGGCGGAAAATCTCGTCGGCCGCGCCGAGTTCATCTTCTTTTCCACCGACGGCTATGCCCGCTGGTGGGAGATCTGGAAGTGGCCGTTCACGATCCGTTACGACCGGCTGCTCACGGCGATTCATTGAGATGGATGACCAGGCCGCCGCATCGGCCAGCCTCGCCGACGCTCTCGGCCATCATTTCACGCGCCGCGAGCTTCTGGTCGAGGCGCTCACGCATCCGAGCGCGGTGCGCCGGCGCGGCAGCGCGCGGCGCGCTTATGAGCGGCTCGAATTCCTCGGCGACCGGGTCCTGGGCCTGGTCGTGGCGGAGATGCTGTGGCGGCGCTTCCCCGACGAGGCGGAAGGCGAGCTCACCCGCCGCCATACGGATCTCGTGCGCCGCGAGGCGCTGGCCGAGGTGGCGCGGGCGGTGGGGCTGGGCGCGCGTGTCATGGTCTCGGCCGGCGAGGAGGCGGCGGGCGTGCGCGACAACCCGAGCGTGCTGGCCGATGTCTGCGAGGCCGTGATCGCCGCGCTTTATCTCGACGGCGGGTTGCCGGCCGCCGCGCGCTTCATCGACCGCTGGTGGGGGGCGCGGCTCACCGCTTCGGGCGCGCCGCCGCGCGATCCCAAGACCGCGCTGCAGGAATGGGCGCAGGCGCGCGGCCTGCCGCTGCCCGCCTATCGCACCGTCGCGACCGAAGGCCCGGCGCATCGCCGGAAGTTCACCATCACCGTCGCCGTCGAGGGCCTGGCGCCGGCAACGGCGACCGGCGCCTCGAAGCGCGCCGCCGAAACCGCGGCCGCGGCAGCCGCGCTCGCGGCGCTCGACGCCACGGCATGAGCGCCGCCCGGCGCTGCGCCACGATCGCGATCCTGGGCGCGCCCAATGCCGGCAAATCGACGCTCCTGAACCGCCTCGTCGGCAGCAAGGTGTCGATCGTCTCGCCGAAGGTGCAGACGACGCGCGCCCGCATGCTCGGCATCGCCCTGCGCGGGCCGGCGCAGCTCATCTTCGTCGACACGCCCGGCATCTTCGCGCCCAAGCGTCGGCTCGAGCGCGCCATGGTGAAGGCGGCCTGGGCCGGCGCGCAGGAGACCGACATGGCGGTGGTTGTGGTCGATGCCGCGCGCGGCATCGACGACGACACGCGGCGCATCGTCGGAGGGCTGAAGGCGGCAAGAAAACGCGCCGTGCTGGCGCTCAACAAGATCGACCGCGTCAAGCGCGAGACATTGCTGCCGCTGGCCGACAGCCTGGTCAAGACCGGGATTTTCGATGCGGTGTTCATGATCTCCGCCCTTGACGGCGACGGGCTCGCGGATTTGGCGGATCACCTTGCGGAGCGCGCGCCGGAGGGCCCGTGGCTCTATCCCGAGGACCAGATCTCCGATTTGCCCTTGCGCCTCCTGGCCGCCGAGGTGGTGCGCGAACAGGTGTTCCTGCAACTGCATCAGGAGCTGCCCTATTCGATCACGGTCGAGACCGACGAATGGGAGGAGCGCAAGGACGGCAGCGTCCGCATCGGCGCCACCGTTCACGTCGCGCGCGACAGCCAGAAGCCCATCGTTCTCGGCAAGGGCGGGGCGCAGTTGAAGCGCATCGGCAGCGCTGCCCGCGCCGAGCTCGAGCGCTTCCTGGAGCGGCGCGTGCACCTTTTTCTCCACGTGCGCGTGAGCGAGGATTGGTTCGAAGACCGCGAGCGCTACGCAGCGATGCGGCTCGATTTCGAGACCTAGACGATGCGCTGGAGCGATGAAGGCATCGTGCTCGCGGCGCGGCGCCACGGCGAGAGCGCGCTCCTCGTTCATCTGCTGACGCGCGAGCATGGCCGCCACGCCGGGCTGGTGCGCGGCGGCCAACGGCCGAAGGCGCGCGGCGCCTGGCAGATCGGCAACATTCTCGCCGTCACCTGGAACGCGCGGCTCGCGGAACATCTGGGCCTCCTCCAGGGCGAGCCGATCGCAGGCTATGCCGCGCGCTTCATCGCGGATCGCCTGCGGCTCGCTTGCCTTGCCGCCGCCGCTGCCGTGGCCGAGGCGACCCTGCCCGAGCGCGAGGCGCATCCGCGGGCGCATGCGGGATTGGCGGCGCTGCTCGCGGCGCTCGCGCGCGACGCTGGCTGGGCCGCGGATTATGTGCGCTGGGAGTTGGATCTGCTGGCCGAGCTCGGCTTCGGTCTCGATCTCGCGCGCTGCGCCGCGACCGGCACGACCGAGGATCTCGTCTATGTCTCGCCGCGCTCGGGCCAGGCGGTGTCGGCGACGGCAGGGGCGCGCTATCGCGACCGGCTGCTCGCCTTTCCGCCCTTTCTCCACGCCGCCGAGTCGAACGCCGAGCCGAGCCTGCAAGATGTGCTCGATGGCCTCGCGCTCACCGGGTTCTTCCTCGAGCGCCGGGTGCTGGTGCCGCAGAATCGCAAATTGCCGCCCGCACGCAGCCGCTTCGTTGACGCGCTCGGCCGCTTCGCGATAGAGAGTGCGGGCGCCGTGAAACCGATCGGAGTCGCATGAGCAAATCCGCCGCCGGCAATATCCGCGATGTCCCCTTCGCCGATGCCCTGGGCGAGCGCTATCTCTCCTACGCGCTCTCGACCATCATCTCGCGCTCGCTGCCGGACGTGCGCGACGGGTTGAAGCCGGTGCACCGGCGCATCCTCCACGCCATGCGCCAGCTCAAGCTCGACCCGGCTTCGGGCTACAAGAAATGCGCGCGCGTCGTCGGCGACGTCATCGGCAAGTTTCACCCGCATGGCGAGGTCGCGGTCTATGACGCGCTGGTGCGCCTGGCGCAGGATTTCGCGCAGCGCTATCCGCTCGTTGACGGGCAAGGGAATTTCGGCAATGTGGACGGCGACAATGCGGCGGCGATGCGGTACACCGAGAGCCGCTTGACCGCCGTGGCCGAGGCGCTGCTCGAAGGCCTCGACGAGGATGCGGTCGATTTCCGGCCGACCTATGACGGCGAGGATCGCGAGCCCGTGGTGCTGCCGGCGCGCTTTCCCAACCTTTTGGCGAACGGCGCCGCCGGCATCGCCGTGGGCATGGCGACGAGCATTCCGCCGCACAACATCGTCGAGCTGTGCGATGCGCTGGCGCATCTCGTGCGCAAGCCGCGCGCCGCGGTCGATGATCTCGTGGAACTCATGCCCGGCCCGGATTTTCCGACGGGCGGCGTCCTCGGCGAATCCGCGGCGGCGATCCGCGAGGCCTATGCCACCGGCCGCGGCAGCTTCCGCCTGCGCGCGCGCTGGGAGACCGAGCGCCTCGCGCACGGCCTCTATCAGGTGGTGGTGAGCGAGATCCCCTATCAGGTGCCGAAGTCGCGCCTCATCGAGCGCATCGCGGCGCTGCTCGAAGAGCGCAAGCTGCCGCTGCTGGCCGATGTGCGCGATGAATCGACCGACACGGTGCGCCTGGTGCTCGAGCCCAAGACGCGCAACGTCGATCCCGCCGTGCTCATGGAATCGCTCTTCCGGGCGACCGAGCTCGAGGTTCGCATCGGCTTGAACCTCAACGTGATCGACGCCCAGGGCGTGCCGCGCGTGATGACTCTGAAGGAGGCCCTCCAAGCCTTCCTCGATCACCGCCGCACCGTCCTGCAGCGCCGCTCCCGCTTCCGCCTCGCCGAGATCGCGCGGCGGGCCGAGATCCTCAAGGGGCAGATGATCGTCTATCTGCACCTGGACGAGGTCATCCGCATCATCCGCGAGCACGACGACGCCAAGGAGCGCATGATGAAGCGCTGGCGTCTCAGCGAGACGCAGGCCGAGGCGATCCTCAACATGCGCCTGCGCGCCTTGCGCCGGCTCGAGGAGATCGCGATCCGCAAGGAGCTCGAAGCCTTGGGCGCCGAAGAGAAGGAGCTGACGGCGCTGCTCGCCGACGACAAGAAGCAATGGAAGACCATCGGCGCCGAGATCGCCGCTCTCCGCAAGGAGTTCGGGCCGGCGAACCCGCTCGCCAAGCGCCGCACCGAGATCGGCGAGCCGCCGCCGGCGGTTCAGGTTCCGGTCGAGGCGCTGGTGGAGCGCGAGCCCGTGACCGTGCTGTGCTCGCAGAAGGGCTGGATCCGCGCGGTCAAGGGCCACAACCTCGCCTTGGGCGAGATCAAATACAAGGAGGGCGACGGCCCGCGCTTCGCCGTGCCCGCCACGACCACCGACAAGCTCTTGGTCTTCGCCAGCAACGGCCGCTTCTACACGCTCAGCATCGACAAGCTGCCGGGCGGGCGCGGCCATGGCGAGCCGCTGCGCCTGATGATCGAGCTCGACAACGAGCACGAGGTGGTGGCGATCCTGCCCTATCGCCCCGGCGCCAAGCTGCTGCTCGCCGCGAGCGACGGGCGCGGCTTCATCGTGCCGGCGGACGAGGTCTTGGGCCAGACCCGCGCGGGCAAGCAGGTGATGAAGCCGGGCGCGGGCGCGCAGGCGCGGGTCTGCGTTCCCGCCGAGGGCGACAGCGTCGCGATCGTCGGCAAGAACCGCAAGCTCCTGATCTTCCCGCTCGGCCAAGTGCCGGAGATGACCGGCGGCCGCGGCGTGATCCTGCAGCGCTACCACCAAGGCGGGCTTGCGGACGCCAAGGTGTTCGCGCTCGGCGACGGCCTGGCCTGGCGCCAGGGCGAGAGCCGCACCCGCACCGAAATGGATCTCGCGCCCTGGCAAGGCGAGCGCGCGACGAGCGGCCGCGCCGCGCCGCGCGGCTTCCCCGCCAACAACCGCTTCGACAACGGCGCGGCATGAGCGCGGTGACGCTCGACGTGAAGGGCCTCAAATGCCCCTTGCCCGTCTTGAAGGCGCGCAAGGCGATGAAGGCGCTGCCGCCGGGCGGCCGGCTCCTGGTTTTGGCGACCGATCCCGGCGCGGTCAGCGATTTCGAGCATTTCTGCAAGACCACCGGCGCGAAGCTGCTCAGCAGCCGCGAAGAGGGCGGGGTGTTCGAGTTCGAGTTGGAGAAGGCGGGGTAGGATTGCGCCTTGCCGGCGCGTTGTTGAAACAGGGTGCCGACGCGGCCGTCGTCGTATTCCTGCTGGGCGATGCCGTGCTATGCCTCGCCCAGGGTGGGTCCACAGGGACCTTCCATGCGCGGCGCTACGTCAGCCCCGTAGCGGGCACTCCGCGCCGCGTTCACTTTGTCAGCGGAATGCCTGTTGGCGCGGCCATCACCTTCCACGTATCGGCCTTCGCGTCCCAGACCGAGACGACGATGTTCTTGAGTGTCAGGCCGCGCTGCGGCGAGGCATCGAAGTCATAGACGCCGTTGACGCCGGCGATGCCCTTCACTTTCAGCAGATAGTCGCGGAGCTGCTGCGCTGTCGCCGTCGATGGCAGCTTGCGCAGCGCGTCGACGACGATCGTCGCCGGATCCCAGCCGAGGATCGAGCCCTCGTCCGGCCTCTTGCCGTCGGCCGCGAAGGCGGCGAAGAGCTCCTCCTGCTTCTTCACTACGTCCGGGTCGAGCTTAACGCGCGGATCGCCGTGCAGCGCCCAGACCGAGGAGGGCAGGTAAAGCTCGCGCGGCAGGAAGGCGGCGAAGCTGTGCATCTGGGCGTAGGTCATGTTGCCGCCTGTGGTGCCCATCGGCACGGTGACGGCGCTCTGCACCGCGCCGCGGAAGATCGTGGCCGAGGGCGCGCCCGTCGCCCAGCCGATGAAAGCCTGCGGGTTCGCCGCCTTGACCTCTTCGATCTGGGCGCTGACGCTCACGTCGGTCGCATTGAAATGCGGGTGCGCGACGATGGTGATACCCTTGTTCTCGGGCTGTGCCAGGAGCTTAGCGAAGCCCCGGTCGGCGTCCTGACCGGTGGCGTCGGTCGAGGTCATAAGTGCGAGCCTAGTCCAGCCTCGGCCGCGGAAATAGTTGACCAGCGCCTGAGCCTGGTCGAAGGTCGAGACGCTGCCGGTGAAGACATAGCCGCCAGCGGCCGGGTGGATGCCTGGCGAAAAGCAGTACATCACCGGGCCGTTCTGCATCAGCGGTCCCATCGCGTTGCAGCCGGCGACGAGCGTTGTGGCGAGCACGACGATTGGCTTCGCCGCTAGCACTTCGTTGCCGAGCTGGACCGCCTGCTGTGGTGACGACTGGTCGTCGTGGAAGATGAAGCTGACCTTGTGGTCGTGGATGCCGCCGGTGTTGTTGACGAATTTCTCCAGGATCCGGATCGCCTGCTGCTCTTCTTGGCCGAGGAAGGCCCCGCCGCCGGTGAGCGACGCAATGACGGGGATGTCATAGGTGTTTGCGGCGCGGGCGGGAGCGGCCAGGAGCATGGCAAAAGCGAATGCGAGCACGAGCGCGCGAACGAGAAACCGCATGACGTCCTCCCCGTGACTTCTTCGATGTTGGCGCCGCGATGGCCCCCGAGATTCGCGTTCAGATTGTGCCAAACTAATAAGTAAGTTTTATCGGAGGGTGACGTGTTCGCTGTTGGCACGTCCGAGACGAATGCGTTGAGCGGCCGTCGGTCCGGATTGCGCCTGAAAATGATAGGGCCATCCGGTTGGGATGGCCCTACGCATTTCTAGCGGGTCAGTGTCGATCCCAGAAGAAATGGTCTTGGTCGAAGTCGTTGTCGAACGTTATGTACCCTTTTTCTCGATAGTAACGCTCTGCCCCGCGCGCGAGCGGCACGCCATAAGCCTTCCAGACCTGACTTGGGTCATACGCCCAATGTTCATACGCGGTTTCCAAGAGGTCCTTGCGTTCGTCAATCGCTTTCGCGAGATCGTAGGCGAACTGATCGGGCATGTCGCTTCGGCCGAAAACCGAATCGCCGTTGAATCCGACGGTCACGTACGGCTGCCACATCCATTTGACAAAGCCGATCGGCGCCGTGAAAGGAACCATGTCGTAGGTCTGCTCCAATTGTGTGAGCAGGGCGGCCGGCAACGGTATGAAGGTGAGAGGGGTTGTCTGAGTGACGATATACAAAACGTTGAACTCAGGCGCCTCCGACAGGTCGGCGGTATAGATGATCACGTCGAAGTCCGCTTGAGCTTTTGTGCTATTGCCGGTCACCGCTCCGCCGACGGCTGTTATCGAAGCTTTTGTCAGGCCGTAATAGGCCAAGACTGCTTGGGCTGCGTCGCTCGTTATGCCATTGTCCCAAAGGACGTGGACCGCTTTTCCGGCGGCGACTGCGCTGGCGACTTGACTGAGGTCGGTGTATCCCGACGCTTGCGTCGCTGCGACGACCAAATAAAGGGGCTTGACGATCGTAGCGACCAAACGCAAGTCCGTATATGGAGCGGCGGTTGCGGACCCGCCCCCCAGGGCTTGCGTTCCTGCGTAGGCCCACCAAATGAAATTCGGCGCTGCGACTCCGAAATCCACCGGGCCCCCCGGCGGCGGCGGGTCGATGAGTTCGGCAATGCTCAGGGGAATGCCGTCCGACACCAGCGACGCCGGATTCGCTGTCACAGTGCTGGTGTCCAATTTAGTCTCTACGTCGATGACCTCTTTTATTCCCCCGGCGCAATTGTAGCAGACTTTAACGTTCCAGCCGTAGGGTGCGACCGCCGTTGCGACGATGTCACAGAGCGCTCCCCACGGGTTAATTTTGGTAGCGCCGGCGCAAACGGGCATCCGTGACGCATAGCCCGGAGATTGGGTTGCATACCCGGTGTTTTGGGCATTTGCCGGAGAGGCTATCGCTGGGGCTATCAGGATCGGCGCCAGAAAAACGAAGGGCGCAAAGACAATGGATAAGCGTCTACGGGTCATGGGCTTTTCCTCCTCAGTTGTATCCATCGGCGAAGCCATCGGATCGCGGTCGAGGGCGCGCTGCCGTCCACATAGCCATCAGCTTGCGCGTACCACCGCTTGGCGGCTGGCGCGACGGTGGGCCGTCGCTTTTGTTCTGTCCAGCAGAACAGCCGTTCTATATAATTAACACCCGAGGCGATGGGTGTGTCAATGGACCGATCCGGGCAACCAACGGCGAATGGCGGAGCTGCTGCGTGACTGAAAAGGGCGTTGCTGCCGTAGATCGCGCTTTGTCGATCGTGGGGGCGCTGGGGGACGCGCGGCGGCCTTTGACACTGAGTGAAACCGCGGCCGCGACGGGGCTTTACAAGAGTACCACATTGCGCCTCCTCGCCTCGCTCGAGCGCGCACACTTCGCCACTCGGGACCGAGATGGTCGGTATCGCCTTGGCTCGACCATCCACCGGCTCGCTGACGGGTACGAGCGCAGCGCTGCGCTGGAGGACGAAATTGCGCCGGTGCTGCAGCGCATCGTCGATGAGACGGCCGAAAGCGTCGGCTTCTTCGTGCGGGAAGGTAATGAGCGGCTCTGTCTGCTGCGCGTCGACTCGCCGCGCCCTCTGCGCCATCACATTGACGTTGGCGTGCTCCGTCCGCTCGGCCTCGGCGCCTCCGGACGCGTGCTCAAACTGTTCGAAAACGGTGCCGCGCGAGCGAGCCGCCGTCTGCTCGCGGCGCTTCCAGTCGTGGTCTTGGGCCAGGATGTGCCCGACCTCGGGGCGATCGCGGTACCGATCTTTGGTTCGGGCGACCGGACCTTGGGTGCGCTCTCGGTCTCGGGTCCGCTGTCGCGCTTCGATCGACACCTGGTCGCCAAGGTCAAGCGGCTTTTGCGCGAAATGGCCGTCACTCTCACCGACCGCCTCGGCGGGGATGCCACTCAATTCCGGTGGCGCCGCTAAGCGCCTTTAAGGAGCCGGCGTGTGCTGTTAGCCTGGCTCGGCTCCACGCTCACGGCTGGCCTGTTTGCAGAGAGGCTCAGGCTCTTCACGGGCTCAGCCGGATATGTCACCTGGTGATCAATCTCACGATCGCAAAGGCGTATTCGACATTCCCCCTTCCCCAATCCCGATAAATCTGCTATAAATGTTGATCCTCCCAAATGCCCGCGCGGGCTCCCGCGGCGGGCATTTTTCATGTCATCCTTGAGGCCTGCCATGCACGACCGATTGAAGCGGTTCGTCGAGGAGTATCTCGTCGATCTCAACGCCGCCGCGGCGGCGCGGCGCTGCGGCTATCCCGCCAAGACCGCGGCGGTGCGCGGCTCAAAGCTGCTCTATCGCAAGGACGTCCGCGCCGCGGTGCGCGAAGCGATGGCGGTGCGCGCCGAGCGGACGCGGATCACCGCCGACCGCGTCTTGCAGGAATTGGCGCGCATCGGCTTTTCCGATCTGCGCCGGGTGAGCGAATGGGGACCCAAAGGCGTCACGCTCAAATCCTCGGCCGAGGTCAGCGACGACGCCGCGGCGGCGGTCGCCTGGGTCTCGGTCGGCGGCCGCAAGGGAACGCATGCGCAGCGCATCCGCCTCCATGACAAGCAGCGCGCGCTGACGCTCTTGGCGCGGCATTTGGGCCTCTTGGACCTGCGCCGTTTCGCCGGCGATCCCGAACGCGCCGCGGAAGGGCGCCGCGAGGAGGGGCAAGGCGCGCGCGAGAAGCTCCAGGCGCGAATCGCGGCTCTCGCCAAGCCGGAATGATGTCGGCTTGCCGGGCTGGCCCCGCCAAAGCCGGCCCCGCGGTTCACGCCGCGTTTTTGACCTGGATCAATGTTCGCGGAAATGCTTGTGCCATGATCGCGGCGTGGAAGACACCGCTCGAACCCTGCGCGAGAGGCTCGCGATGTACCGGAGGCTGCTGGCCGCCGGGGCCGACGTTCATGTGGCCGACGCCTATTTGAAGGCGATCGCCGAGACCGAGACGCGGCTCGACGAGATCGAGGCGAGGCAAGGCGCAGGGAAAGAGGTCGACACAAAGCCGCGATCGAACGGGCGGAGTTAGCAGCGAGGCCCGGCCCTTGCAGCGTTAACGGCCCGTCCTCGTCGCAGCCTCATAAGGAAAAATCCGTATTGTTTCACCCGCCTGCCAAGATCAAATTATCGCCGTTGAAGCATCGTTCGTGGCCGCTTCAGGAGGGCGCCATGGAGAGAGCAGAGGCGCTGCGCGAGCTGGCCCGCAAATACCGAGCCTTGGCCGAAGTCGGGCACACCGGCGAGAAGGCATGGCGCCTTAAGCATGCCGATTCCCTCGACCGCCTCGCCGACGGGTGCGAGCGCGCGCTGAAGGCCACCGGCTGATCCCGCGCCGGTCCGCAACCTTCCGACGGCGTCTCAGCGTCGATTCTCCGCGACGGGCAAATGGCGTCTCCCTGGCGGCGGGCTGGCGCGCGTCATTATAGGCCTCGAAGTCGGTATAGTCCGGCATTCCCGCAACCTCCGCGCTCTATGTAGATTCCACTAAGTACAATTCCGGGCTGTTCGCGTGCGCCGCGTCCTGCCACGCTGCGGGAATAGAGATCCCACGCAATCCGGTGCCGTGATGAACGCCATTTCAATCTCGATGTCGCCGCGCGCGATCGACCGCAATCCACGGCGCGGCCGGCGAAGTGTCGAAGTGAGACGACTGCGTACGCTCGCTGCGCTGCTCGACGATCTCGCTTCCTGCCTCGATGGCGTCGACCCAACGGCGGCATGGCAGAAGCATCGCAGCCAAATTCAGCTCGGAGCGAGAGGATGAACCGGTCCGATCCGTTCGCGGGCCTTGATCTCGCCGATCTCGTGCGCAAGTCGCGCGAGATCCGTCTCGCCGCGAACCGCGCATCGCCGACGCTTTCAGCCCAGCTCCTGACTCTCGCCGCGCTCTACGAGACGCGCGCCCAAGACCTCGAGGCCGTGCCGGCGGAATAACGCTAACGGCGATGCGGGCGGGATCGGCGAAGAGCGCGCCGAACCCGCCCTTGCCAAACGCCGCGCCGCGCCCTATCTAAGGCGCCCTAAACCTCACGCGGGGATGCGGCCTTCTCGTCCGGGGGCCGCTCCGGTGTCGATCCAATCGATCAGCCCCCGCGGCGGCTCAACCGGAGAAGGAGTTCTTTCCATGGCTATGCCGATGTTCACCATGCGCCAGCTCTTGGAGTCCGGCGTTCATTTCGGCCATCACACACGGCGCTGGAACCCGCAGATGGCGCCCTACATCTTCGGCGTCCGGAACGGCATCCACATCATCGATCTCGAGCAGACCGTGCCGCTCCTGCAGCGCGCGCTGCAGGCGATCCGCGACGTCGCCGCGGGCGGCGGCCGCGTGCTCTTCGTCGGCACCAAGCGCCAGGCGGAAGAGGCGATCTCCGAGGCCGCCAAGCGCTGCGGCCAGTACTACATCAACCACCGCTGGCTCGGCGGCATGCTCACCAATTTCAAGACCATCTCGCACTCGATCAAGCGGCTGCGCGATTTGGACGAGCGCATCGGCCAGCCGATCGGCGGCCTGACCAAGCGCGAGGTTCTGGAATTGACCCGCGACCGCGACAAGCTCGAGCGCGCCTTGGGCGGCATCAAGGAGATGGCGGGATTGCCGGACATCCTCTTCGTCATCGACACCAACAAGGAGGCGATCGCCGTCCAGGAGGCGAACAAGCTCAAGATCCCCGTGGTCGCCATCCTCGACAGCAATTCATCGCCCAATGGCATCGCCTATCCCGTCCCCGGCAATGACGACGCGATGCGCGCCGTGCACCTCTATTGCGAACTGGTCGCGGGCGCGGTGCTCGATGGGCTGCAGGCGGAGCTCGCGGCCACCGGCGTCGACATCGGCGCGCAGGCGACGCCGCCGGCCCATCGCCCGCCGGCGGTCGAAAGCGAGCCCGCGGCCGCGAACCCCGCGACGGCCTGAACAGCGGAGGCGAGCATGGCCGAGATCACGGCAACCCTGGTCAAGGAACTGCGCGAGAAGACCGGCGCGGGCATGATGGATTGCAAGCGCGCGCTCTCGGAAACCGCGGGCGATGTCGAGCACGCGGTCGATTGGCTGCGCAAAAAGGGCCTGGCGGCGGCGGCGAAGAAGGCCGGAAGAGTGGCGGCCGAAGGGCTGGTCGGCACCGCGGTCGCGGGCAGCGCGGGCGCGGTCGTCGAGGTCAACGCCGAGACCGATTTCGTCGCGCGCAACGAGACCTTCCAGGGCTTCGTGCGCAAGACCGCCGAGCTCGCGCTCGCCATCGGCGACGATGTCGAGGCGCTGAAGGCCGCGTCCTTCCCCGGCACCGGCCGCAGCCTCGCCGACGAACTCACGCACATGATCGCCACCATCGGCGAGAACATGGCGTTGCGGCGCGCGCGCCGGTTGCGCGTGACCCAGGGCGTCGTCGCCTCCTACGTTCACAACGCGCTGGCGCCCGGGCTCGGCAAGATCGGCGTGCTGGTGGCCCTCGAATCGGGCGGCGATGGCGGCAAGCTCCTGGCTTTGGGACGGCAGCTCGCCATGCATGTTGCCGCGGCCAATCCGCTCTATCTCGACATCGCCGCGGTCGATCCTGCGGCGCTCGCGCGCGAGCGCGACGTGCTCAAGGAGCAGGCGCGCGCCAGCGGCAAGGCCGATGCCATCATCGACAAGATGGTCGAGGGCCGCCTGCGCAAGTTCTATGAAGAGGTCGTGCTCTTGGAGCAGATCTACGTCATCGACGGCGAGAGCCGCGTGCGCCAGGTGGTGGAGGGGGCGGCCAGGGAACTGGGCACCCCGGTTCGCGTCGCCGGCTTCGCGCGCTTCGCGCTCGGCGAGGGCATCGACAAGGGCACCACCGACTTCGCCGCCGAGGTCGCAGCCCAGCTCAAGCATTAACCAGCCGGCGTCGCGCGGGCAGAGACGGACGCCGCGGCTTGATGTATGATCGGTGTGTCCAGGATGCCGCCTTCGCCGGTCAGCCCGTCATGGTAAATGCCGCGCCTGCGGAACCCGCCGCCGCACCCGCCCTCAGATATCGCCGCGTCCTCCTGAAGCTCTCGGGCGAGGCGCTGATGGGCGGCCAGACCTATGGCCTCGATCCCGTCATCGTCTTGCGCCTGGCCGAGGAGATCGCGGCGGTGCACGCGATGGGGGTGCAGGTCTGCGTCGTCATCGGCGGCGGCAACATCTTCCGCGGCCTGTCCGGCGCCGCCGCCGGCATGGAGCGCGCCACCGCCGACTACATGGGCATGCTCGCGACCGTCATTAACTCGCTCGCCATGCAGAACGCGCTCGAGCGCCAGAGCGTCCCCACCCGCGTCCAGTCGGCGATCGAGATGCAGTCGGTGTGCGAGCCCTATATCCGCCGCCGCGCCATCCGCCACATGGAGAAGGGCAGGGTGGTGATCTTCGCCGCCGGCACCGGCAATCCCTTCTTCACCACCGACACGGCGGCGGCGCTCAGGGCATCGGAGACCGATTGCGAGGCCTTGCTCAAGGCGACCAAGGTCGACGGCGTCTACAGCGCCGATCCGACCAAGGACCGCAGCGCCACGCGCTTTGACCGCCTCACCTATCTCGACGTGCTGTCGCGCGATCTCCAGGTCATGGACGCCGCGGCCATATCCTTGGCCCGGGAAAACCGCATTCCGATTCTGATATTCTCCATCCACACGCATGGCGGCTTCGCCGATGTCGTGACCGGGCGCGGCCGCTTCACGCTGATCAGCGAGGGGAGGAGCGCGCCGTGAACGAGGATCCGCTGGTCAAGGAACTGCGCCGCCGCATGGACGGCGCCCTCGAGGTCTTGCGCAAGGAATTCGCCGGGCTCCGGACCGGCCGGGCCTCGGTGAGTCTGCTCGATCCCGTCGTGGTCGAGGCCTATGGCAGCACCATGCCGTTGAGCCAGCTCGGCACGGTGAGCGCACCCGAGCCGCGGCTTCTTGTGGTGCAGGTGTGGGACCGCGCCATGGCCAAGGCGGTGGACAAGGCGATCCGCGAGGCCGGCCTCGGGCTCAATCCGCAGACCGAGGGGCAGACGTTGCGCATCCCCATTCCCGACCTCAACGAAGAGCGCCGCCACGAGCTCAGCCGAGTCGCCGCGAAATACGCCGAGCAGGCGCGGGTCTCCGTGCGCAACGTGCGCCGCGATGGGCTCGACGGGCTGAAAAAGAAGGAAAAGGACGGCGCCATCACGCAAGACCAGCACCGCAAGCTGCAGCATGATATTCAGGCGTTGACCGACGAAACCGTGAAGCGGGTGGACGACGTGCTGGCGCAGAAGGAAAAGGAGATCCTTCAGGTCTGAGGTTCATGGAGAGCGCTTCCGACATCTTGCCGCCGCCACCGGCTCATGTGGCGATCATCATGGATGGCAACGGACGCTGGGCGAAGCTGCGCGGCTTGCCGCGCGTCGCCGGTCACCGCCGCGGCGCGGACGCGGTGCGGCGCACGCTCGAGGCGGCGGCCGATTTCGGCATCCAATACCTGACTCTGTTCGGCTTCTCCTCGGAGAACTGGCGCCGGCCGCGCGGCGAGATCAACGATCTCATGGGCCTGCTGCGCCACTATCTCCGCGGCGAGATCGCCGAGCTGCACCGCAACGGCGTTCGCATCCGAATCATCGGCGAGCGCGCGCGCCTGCCCGCCGATATCGTGACTCTCATCGACAATGCCGAGGATTTGACCAGCGGCAATGCGCGGATCTGTCTCACCATCGCGCTCTCCTATGGCGGCCGCGCCGAGATCGCGCAGGCGGCGCGCCGTCTTGCCGAGGAGGTGAAGGCCGGGCGGCTGGAGCCCGCGGAGATCGACGAAGCCTGCTTTGCGCGCCATCTCCTGACCGAGGGGATGCCCGATCCCGACCTCCTGATCCGCACCAGCGGCGAGCAGCGCATCAGCAATTTCCTGCTGTGGCAATCGGCTTACGCGGAGCTGGTCTTCACCCCGACGCTGTGGCCCGATTTCGGCCGCGACGATCTCGCGGAAGCCCTGCGCGATTATCACGGCCGCGAGCGCCGCTACGGCACATCCGTTGGCTCTCGTTGAAGGGCGGGCGCTCGGACTGAGGCTCGTCTCGGCCTTGGTGATGGCGCCGGTGGCACTCGCCGCGGTCTGGGCGGGCGCACCGTGGCTGGCATTGCTCGTCGGCCTGCTCGCGGCCGGCATGGCCTGGGAATGGGCGCGATTGAGCGGCCGCGACGGCTTCGGCCTCGCCGGCGGCGTCATGGTGCTGACCGCGGTTGCGGCGGTTCTCGTCACCGCGCTCGGCTTCACTGTGTTTGCGATCGTCGCGGCGCTGCTCGGCGGCGCGGCGGCCGGCGCGGCGTCGCGGAGCGGCGCGCCGGTGTGGGCCATGGTCGGCACCTGGTGGATCGCGCTGCCCTGTGTCGCCTTCTTGTGGCTCGCCGGCGAACCCCAGGGGCGCGTGACCATTCTGTGGCTGCTGGCGACCGTCTGGGCGAGCGACAGCGGCGCCTATGCCGCGGGCAGAGCCCTCGGCGGGCCGCGGCTCGCACCGCGGCTGTCGCCCAACAAGACCTGGGCCGGGGTCCTCGGCGGCATGGTCGCGGCCGGGCTCGCGGGCTGGCTGGCCGCGCTCGTGAGCGATGCCGCGGCGGCGGCCCTGGTGCCGGCCGGCCTGGCGCTCGGCCTCGCGGCGCAGCTCGGCGACCTCGCGGAATCCCTGGCTAAGCGGCGCTTCGGCGTTAAGGATTCGAGTGCGCTCATTCCCGGCCATGGCGGTCTCCTCGACCGCCTCGACGGCATGCTGGCCGCGGCGGCGGTCTTGGGCGCCCTCACCGTTGCCGCGGGATCGAGCCCCGTCGCCTGGCCCATTTAGAGCGGTATTCGATGAGGTGGAACCACCCTTTCTTGGGCTTGGCCCGCGGGTCCAGATGGATTGCCGGGTCAAGCCCGGCAATGACGAAAAAGGGGTGATCACACTTCAACGGGATCCGATCTAGCCCCTTGTGGCCGGGGCCAACAGCGCCAATTTTTCACCAATATGGCCGAGAGTTTCCTGCTATCCTCGCGGCCGGCAGAGCAAAAGCGGGTTTCACTCTATGGCGCTCTTCAGCGGCGGGATCGGCTATGTCGTGCCGTTCCTCATCGTCCTGACGGTCCTGGTCTTCGTCCACGAGCTCGGCCACTACCTGGTGGCGCGGCGGGTCGGGGTTAAGATCGAGGTGTTCTCGATCGGCTTCGGTCCCGAGTTGTTCGGCTGGAACGACCGCAGCGGCACGCGCTGGAAGTTCAGCGCCGTGCCCTTGGGCGGCTATGTCAAGATGTTCGGCGACGCCGGGGCGAGCTCGATGCCCGGCGAAGGCCTCGAGCGCATGACCGCTGCCGAGCGGCAATTGGCGTTCCACCACAAGCGGCTGCCGGAGCGCGCCGCGGTCGTGGCGGCGGGCCCGCTCGCCAATTTCCTGTTCGCGATCGTGTTGCTCGCGGCGCTCTTCGCCACCGTCGGCCAGCCGTTTACGCCGCCTCAAGTCGGACAGGTTCAGGCCGGCAGCGCGGCAGAGAAGGCCGGCATCCTGCCCGGCGACACCTTCCTTGCCATCGACGGCCAGCCGATCGAGCGCTTCGAAGACGTGCAGCGCGCGGTCCGCCTCAACACCGGCACGACCATGACCCTGCTGATCGCGCGCGACGGCAAGGAGAACACGCTCGCGGCGACGCCGAAGATCACGACCTTGACCGACCGCTTCGGCAACCAGCACGTGATCGGTCTCTTGGGCATCGAGCGCAGCGGCATCGACTTCGTCCGCCGCGATCCGCTCTCCGCGGTCTGGCGCGCGACGCAGGAGACGGCGAATTTGACCACCGGCACGCTCCAGGGCGTGTGGCAGATGCTGATCGGCGCGCGCGGGACGGAAGAGCTCGGCGGTCCCCTGCGCATCGCGCAGATGTCGGGCGAGGTGGCGCAGAACGGCGTCGTCGCCCTGCTCTGGTTCATGGCGGTGCTGTCGGTCAATCTGGGGCTCATCAACTTCTTCCCGATCCCCGTCCTTGACGGCGGCCATTTGCTGTTTTATGCCGCCGAGGCGATCCGCGGTCGCCCCTTGGGTCAGCGGGCGCAGGAATACGGCTTCCGCGTCGGCTTCGCGCTCGTCCTGACGCTCATGGTCTTCGCCACCTGGAACGATCTCGTCCATCTCAGAGTCGTAGAGTTCATCAAGGGCTTGATTACCTGAACGGCCGCCGCAGATGCGCTGTTCTTGGGACGGGGGGAAGTATTGCGAATCATTGCCGGCTTGGCGCTCCGCCTGGCTCTAGCGGTCGCCCTGCTTTCTGCGGTGGTGCCGTTTGGGTCGACCGTTGCGCAAATCCCGTCCGGCGGCACGATCGAAGAGGTCCGCATCGAGGGCGCGCAGCGGGTCGAGCCCGAGACGGTGCGCTCCTATCTTCTGGTCCAGCCCGGTGATCCCTTCGACAGCGATCGCATCGATCGCTCGCTGAAGGCGCTCTTCGCCACCGGGCTGTTCTCCGACGTGTCGCTGAAGCGCGAGGGCAACGTCCTCATCGTCCGCGTCGTCGAGAATCCGATGATCAACCGGGTTGCCTTCGAGGGCAACCGCAAGCTTTCGGACTCGACCCTGAACGACGAGATCCAGCTTAAGGCCCGCGCCGTCTATACGCGGCCGAAGGTGCAGAGCGACGTCCAGCGCATCCTCGACCTCTACCGGCGCAACGGCCGCTTCGCCGCTACCGTCGACCCGAAGGTGATCCAGCTCCAGCAGAACCGCGTCGATCTCGTCTACGAGATCAACGAGGGTCCGGTCACCGGCATCAACAGCATCAATTTCATCGGCAACGACAACTTCAGCGCCAGCAAGCTGCGCGAGGTGATCTCGACCAGGGAATCGCGCTGGTGGCGGTTTCTCAGCTCCGCCGACACCTATGACCCGGACCGCATGACCTACGACCGCGAGCTTATGCGCAAATTCTACCTGTCCCAGGGATATGCGGATTTCCGCGTCGTCTCGGCGGTGGCGGAGCTGGCCCCCTCGCGCGACGGCTTCTTCGTCACCTTCACCGTCGAGGAGGGCCAACGCTACCATTTCGGCAAGATCACCATCACCAACCAGCTCAAGGACGTGGACCCGGAGCAGCTGCGGCCGCTGCTGACCACGACGGAGCAAGAGTGGTACGACGCCGACGCGATCGACGCCTCGATCAAGGCGCTCACCGACGCGCTCGGGAACCGCGGCTTCGCCTTCGTCGACATCCAGCCGCAGGCGCAGCGCCATCCTGACACGCATACGATCGACGTCACCTACAACATCAAGGAGGGGCCGCGGGTCTATGTCGAGCGCATCAACATCAACGGCAACTTGCGCACGCAGGATCAGGTGATCCGCCGCGAGCTGCGGCTTGTCGAAGGCGACGCCTTCAACTCCTCGAAGCTGCAGCGCTCCGAGCAGCGCATCAAGAATCTCGACTTCTTCAACAAGGTCGAGACCACCCATACGCCCGGGAGCGCGCCCGACAAGACCATCATCAACATCGACGTGTCAGAGAAGTCGACGGGCGAGTTCAGCGTCGGCGTCGGCTTCTCCACCACCGACGGGCCGCTTGCCGATATCGGCGTCCACGAGCGCAACCTCCTGGGCAAGGGCCTCGATCTGCGGCTCGACACGCTGGTCGCCTTCCGCACGCAACAGATCGATCTGAGCTATACCGATCCCTATTTCTTGTACCGCAACCTCGCGGCCGGCTGGGACCTCTTCGCGTTGACGCGTGACAACACCTCCTTTGCCGGCTACGAGCAGTTCACCATGGGCGGCACCTTGCGCGCCGGCTATCAGATCAGCGACCCGCTGCGCCAGACCGTCAGCTACACGCTGCGGCAGGACCGTATCTTCAACGTCCAAAGCACCGCCTCCTACTTTATTCAAGACCAGGTGGGCGCCCGCAATTCCTCGATCGTCAGCCAGTCGATGCTCTACGACATGCGCGATAACCGGCAGGATCCGACGGCGGGGTATTTCGCGAGCCTGACCACGGATGTCGCGGGACTGGGCGGCCAGGCGCGCTACGTGCGCGTCACCGCGCACGCCGGCTATTTCCACTCCTGGGCGCCGCAATACGTCTGGAGCCTCACCGGCGAAGGCGGCCGTATCCAGGGCATCGGCGAGGGCGTCGCGATCGAGGACCGGTTCTTCGTCGGCGGCGACAATCTGCGCGGCTTCCAGACCGGCGGCATCGGCCCGCGCGACATCCAGTCGGACGACGCCCTCGGCGGCAACAACTACTACGTCGGCTCCGTGACCCAAGGATTTCCCCTGGGCCTGCCGCAGGAGTTCGGCGTCACCGGCCGCGTCTTCACTGATTTCGGCAGCCTCTGGGGCCTCGACCAGACCGGCCCGACGGTCAAGGACATCGCCTCGATCCGCGTCTCGGCCGGCATCGGGGTTTCCTGGGCGTCGCCCTTCGGGCCCATCCGTCTCGATTTGGGCCATCCGGTCATCAAAGAGTCGTTCGACAAGAACGAGATCTTCCGCGTCAGCTTCGGTACGAGGTTCTAGATGTTCTCCATTGCCAAGGCCCGGACCGTCGCGCGGCTTGCGGCTCTCTTGGCCTGCCTCGCCGCGGCGCCGGCGTTGGCGCAGCAGCCGGCGCTGCCCATTCCGGCGATCATCGTCGTCGACACCAACCAGATCCTGCGGGAGTCGAAGGCGGCGAAGGATGTCCAGGCGCAGCTCGAGAAGCAGCAGAGCGTCTATTCCAAGGAAGTCTCGCAAAAGGAGAGCGAGCTCAAGAGCCTGCAGGACGAACTCGAGCGCCAGCGCACAGTGCTGTCGCCCGATGTCTTCGCCGCGCGGTCGCAGGAGTTCCAGCGCCGCTACGTCGCGCTCGACCACGATGTGCAGGTGAAGCGGCAGGCGCTGCAGCAGAGCCTGAACGAGGCGCGCGACAAGATCAACGCGACCGCGCTCCAGATCATCACGGACATCGCCAAGGACCGCAAAGCCAACATCGTCATGGAGAGGGCGGCGCTCATCTATATGGCGGACGGCCTCGATATCACGGCCGAGGTGATCCGCCGGCTCGACGACAAATTGCCCGCGCTGGCCGTGAATTTGCCGAAGGACACGCCCCCGCCTGCGGCCGCCGCGCCAGGCCCGGGGCCAGCGCCGCAGACGCCAACGAAGAAGTGAGGCGATGCCCGATCCGCGCTTCTTCTCCGTCGCCGGGCCTTTCACCGTAGCCGAGTTGGCGGCGCGGACCGGAGCGGAGATCGCCGGCGCGGGCGAGCGCGACCGGGTCATCACCGACGTGGCGCCGCTCGAGAGCGCCGGGCCCGAGCACATAACCTTTCTCGACAACCGCAAATATCTCGCGGCCTTCCGTTTCACCCGCGCCGGCTGCGCCATCGTCCATCCCGATTTGGCCGGCGATGCGCCCGCAGGCGTGACGCTTCTCCTCACCAAGACGCCCTATCGCGGCTATGCGCTGGCGGCGCAGGCCTTCTATCCCGAGCCGGCGTTCGCGCCGGGCGTCGCCGTGAGCGCGGTCGTCGATCCCAGCGCGCGGCTCGGCGAGGGCTGCCGGATCGAACACAATTCCGTGATCGGCGCGCGGGCCGAGCTCGGCCGGCGTTGCCGGATCGGCGCCAATGCCGTCATCGGCGAGGCCTGCGTGCTCGGCGACGACGTGCGCGTTGGCGCCAACGCCAGCCTCAGCCACTGCATCATCGGCGCGCGCGTCCAGCTCTATCCCGGCGTTTGCATCGGCCAAGACGGCTTCGGCTTCACCCTCGATCCCGAGGGCTACGTCAAGGTGCCGCAACTGGGCCGCGTCATCGTCGGCGACGACGTCGAGATCGGCGCCAATTCCACCATCGACCGCGGCGCTGGCCCCGACACCGTGATCGGCGCCGGCTCGATGATTGATAATCTCGTGCAGATCGGGCACAACGTCCAGATGGGCCGCGGCTGCGTTCTGGTGGCTCTATCCGGCGTTTCCGGCAGCACCCGGCTCGGCGATTACGTCATGATCGGGGGCCAGGCAGGGTTGGCCGGCCATCTCGCCATCGGCAGCGGGGCACGGATCGCGGCGCAGGCAGGGGTGATGCGCGATGTCGCGCCGGGCGAGCAGGTGGTCGGCGCGCCGGCAGTGCCGAGCCGCGAGTTTTTCCGCCAAGTGGCGGCGCTGAAGCGCCTGGCGGCGAAAAAGGGCAACTAGGATGGACGGGACGAAGCCGGCGGCGGGCGAGGCGATCGACATTCAGCGGATCATGGAGATGATCCCGCACCGCTACCCCTTCCTGATGATCGACCGCGTCGTCGACGTGACGCCCGGCGAATGCGCTACCGGAATCAAGAACGTCAGCATCAACGAGTTCTTCTTCCAGGGCCATTTTCCGCGCCGCCCGGTCATGCCGGGCGTCCTCCTCATCGAGGCGATGGCGCAGACCGCGGCGGTTCTGGTCGTGCGCACGCTCGGTCCCGAATCGGAGGGCAAGCTGGTCTATTTCATGGCCATCGACAATGCGCGCTTCCGGCGGCCGGTGTTTCCCGGCGATCAGCTCGCGGTCAAGGTCACGCGCCAGCGCAACCGCGGCAATGTTTGGAAATTCGAGGGCCAGGCAACGGTCGAGGGCAAGCTCGCGGCCGAAGCGACCTTCGCCGCCATGATCTTGGACAGCTGAGCCGCCGACGATGCCGGAAATTCATCGCACGGCGGTCGTCGAACCCGGCGCTCGGCTCGGCGACACGGTCAGGGTCGGCCCCTTCTGCCACATCGGCGCCGAGGTCGAGTTGGGCGAAGGGGTCGAGCTGCTCTCGCATGTCGCGGTCGCCGGGCGCACCGCGGTCGGCGAGGGCACGCGCATCTTCCCCTTCGCCTCGATCGGCCATCGGCCGCAGGATCTGAAATACAAGGGCGAGCCGTCGCGTCTCGTCATCGGCCGCGACAACATCATCCGCGAGCACGTGACGATGAACCCGGGCACGACCGGCGGCGGCATGGTGACCACGATCGGCGACGGCGGCCTGTTCATGGTCGGCGTTCACATCGCGCATGATTGCCGCATCGGCAATCAGGTCATCATGGCGAACAATGCGACTTTGGGCGGCCATGTCGTGGTCGGCGACTTTGCCGTGCTGGGCGGGCTCGCCGCGGTGCATCAGTTCGTGCGGGTGGGCCAGCACGCGATGATCGGCGGCGTCACCGGCGTCGAGCGCGACGTCATCCCCTATGGCTCGGTGCTGGGCGACCGCGCGCGCCTCGTCGGCCTCAACATCGTGGGCATGCAGCGCCGCGGCTTCTCGCGCGACGAGATTCAGGCGATGCGGACCGCCTATCAGGTTCTCTTCGGCGGCGATAACGGCACCTTCGCCGAGCGCCTCGACGCCGTCGAGGGCCGCTTTCCCGAAATCCGCCCGGTCCGCGAAATGCTCGATTTCATTCGCGCCGAATCCTCGCGCGGGCTCACCCAGCCCAAGCCCGATGGCGGCTAAGCTCGGCATTCTCGCGGGATCGGGCGAGCTGCCGCTGCGTATCGTCGAGGCCTGCCGCGCCGCCGGCCGCCCGGTCTTCGTCCTGGCCTTCGAAGGCATCGCCGATCCCGCCCGCTTTCATGGCATTGCGCATGCGGTGGTGCGGCTTGGCGCCGCGGGCGAGGGCCTGCGGCTGCTGCACGAGAACGGCGTCGAGGAACTGGTCATGGCGGGCGCGGTGTCGCGGCCTTCGCTCAGATCGCTCCTGCCGGATTGGCGCGCCGCCAGATTCTTCGCCCGCATCGGCGCGCGCGCCCTGGGCGATGACGGCTTGCTGCGGGCCCTTATCCAAGAGCTCGAGGGCGAGGGCTTCCGCGTCGTCGGCGTGGACAGCGTGTTGGGCGGCGAGCTGGCGCCGCTCGGGCCGCTCGGCGCCGTTCGGCCCGACGCCGAGGCCGAGCGCGACATCGCCCGCGGTCTCGAAGTGGCGCGCGCGCTGGGCGCGCTCGATGTCGGCCAGGCCGTGGTCGTGCAGCAGGGCATCGTCCTCGGCGTCGAGGCGGCCGACGGCACCGACGCGCTCATCGCGCGCTGCGGCGGCCTCGGCTGCGCGGGGCCGGGCGGCGTGCTCGTCAAGATCGCGAAGCCGGGTCAAGAGCGCCGCGCCGATTTGCCGACGATCGGACCGGCGACCGTGACGGCCGCGGCGGCCGCGGGCCTGCGCGGCATCGCCGTCGAGGCGGGATCATGCCTGCTCCTCGACCGCGCCGCCATCGCCGCCGCCGCCGACGAAGCCCGCCTCTTCGTCACCGGCGTCGCGCCGTCGTGATTGCATGCTTCGAGACGCGCTGCTTCGCAGCGCTCCTCAGCATGAGGGCGCTTTTTCCTCGTCCTGAGGAGCCGGCGCAGCCGGCGTCTCGAAGGACGCACAACGGGCTCCGGGCATGCGCGAGCTTCTGATCTACATCGTCGCGGGCGAGCCGTCCGGGGATTTTCTGGGCGGGCGGCTCATGGCCGCGCTCAAGGAGCGCAGCGGCGGCGCCGTGCGCTTTGCCGGCATCGGCGGCGAGGCGATGGCGGCAGAGGGGCTCACAAGCCTGGTGCCGTTGTCCGATCTCGCGGTGATGGGCGTGGCCGAGGTGCTGCCGCGCGCGCGCCGCATCCTGCGCCGCGTCGCCGAGACGGTGGCGGAGATCCGCCGGCTCAAGCCCGATGCGGTGGTGACGATCGACAGCTCCGGCTTCACCTGGCGGATCGCACAGCGCTTGCGCCGCGCCGGCGACCGCGTGCCGCTCATCCACTACGTCGCGCCGATGGTGTGGGCCTGGCGCAAGGGCCGCGCGCGGCGCATGGCGCGGTGGTACGATCACCTCATGGTGCTGCTGCCGTTCGAGCCGCCCTATTTCAACGCGGTCGGGATGTCCTGCAGCTATGTCGGCCATCCCGTCGTCGAGAGCGGCGCCGACCGCGGCGACGGCGTCGGCTTCCGCCAACGCCACGACATTGCGCAGGATGCGCCGCTCATCGCCGTGCTGCCGGGCAGCCGCCGCGGCGAAGTGAGCCGGCTCTTGCCGATCTTCGCCGAAGCGATGCGCCAACTCGCGCGGCGCTACACCGGCTTGCGCGCCGTGCTGCCGACGACCGAGACCGTGGCCGAGCAAGTAACGGCCGCTGTCGCGCGCTGGACGGTGCCGGCGATCGTGGTGCGCGGCTCACGCGAAAAATACGACGCCTTCGCCGCTTCCGATGTCGCGCTCGCGGCCTCCGGCACGGTTGCGCTCGAGCTGGCGTTGGCGAAATTGCCGGCAGTCATCGCCTATCGCGTCAATCCGCTCACCCACGCGCTCGTGCGCCGCATCGTCAAGGTCGAGCACGCGCATCTCCTCAACATCATCCTGGGTCACGAGGCGGTGCCCGAGCTGATCCAGCAAGACTGCACGCCGGAGCGCCTCGCCGCGGCGGTGGCGCAGCTCATGGACGACCGCAGCGCGCGCGCGGTGCAAATCGCGGGCTGCCAGACCGCGCTCGGCATGCTCGGCTACGGCCGGACCGCGCCGTCTTCCCGCGCCGCCGACGAAGTGCTGTCGATCATCGCGCGCGCGCAGGGCGCGAGCGGCTAGAAGCCAATTCGCTTCCGCTATTGTCGCCGGCGTGACCGGCGTGGTAGAAGCGGCGCCGGTTCGCATCTTGGGGAGGGAAAAAATGACAAAACTCAGCACGTGGTCACGTCTCGTTTTTGCGGCGGCGCTCGCGGCCACGCTCGGCTTGGCGCTTCACCAGGCCAAGGCCGCCGACACCTTGGTCGAGCGCGGCAAATATCTGGTCACCGTGGGGAGCTGCACCGACTGCCACACGCCCGGCAGTTTCTTCGGCAAGCCGGACATGGCGCGCTTTCTCGGCGGCTCCGACGTCGGCTTCGCCATTCCCGGCCTCGGCGTTTTCGTCGGCCGCAATCTGACGCCGGACAAAGAGACCGGCCTCGGCAAATGGACGCGCGCGCAGATCATCACCGCCTTCACCACCGGCAAGCGGCCGGACGGGCGCATGCTCGCGCCGATCATGCCTTACGAAGCATACCAGCACTTGAAGCATTCCGATGCGGTGGCGATCGCGGCCTATTTGCAGAGCCTGAAGCCGGTCAGTCACGCCGTGCCCGGTCCCTTCGGCCCGGACCAGAAGGTCGATGTCTTCGTCATGACCGTCCTGCCGGCGGATGTCTACAACGGCCTGCCGAAGCCGCCGCCGCCGCCGCCAGCGAAATGATCGCGGAGGCGCGGGATGGCGACGGCACCGCAGTCTGAAGGAACGGCGGCGATCGGCGCCGGCCGCCTCCGGCTTCTCCACACCATGCTGCGCGTGTTCGATCTCGATCGCTCGATCGACTTCTACACGCGCCTCATGGGGATGAAGCTGTTGCGCCGGCGCGAAGTGCCGGAGGGCCGCTATACGAACGCCTTCGTCGGCTACGATACCGAGGAGACGGGGACCATCCTCGAGCTCACCTACAATTGGGACCAGAAAGAGCCCTACGTCTTGGGCACGGCGTTCGGTCATTTGGCCGTCGCCGTGCCCGATCTTTATGGCGTCTGCGCCGGGCTCGCCAAGGAAGGGGTGAAGATCCCGCGCCCGCCCGGGCCGCTCAAATTCGGCACCGTCCACATCGCCTTCATCGAAGACCCGGACGGCTATCGGATCGAGTTGATCCAACGCGCCTGAGCGGGCGCGTCACTCCGCATCCGGACTGGATGAATTTGTTGCGTCCTTCGAGATGCCGGCTTCGGGCGACCGCCTGAGGTCGCCCCTCAGGATGAGGGCCTTTCTTGGTGATTATATACTTGACATAACAGACAGGACGCGCCATATTAGGCTCATTGATGGAGCCCAAGATGACCGCGAACCTGACTAACCCGATCTTTCAGAACGAAGAAAAGGCCATCGCACACTTCGAGGCGATCCGCTGGCCGGATGGTCCTGTATGTCCTCACTGCGGCGTTGCTGGCGAAGCAACTAGCGTACAGGGGAAATCGCATCGGCTGGGCATGTGGCAGTGCAATGCCTGCCGCGAGCCCTTCACGGTCAAGGTCGGCACCGTCATGGAGTCGAGCCATATCCCCATGCACAAGTGGGCGCTCGCATTCCACCTTGTGGCCGCCAGCAAGAAAGGTGTCTCGGCCTACCAGCTTCATAGGATGCTCGGGATCACTTACAAGTCGGCATGGTTCATGGAGCATCGTATTCGCGAAGCGATGCGCCGCGTCGATGCGGAACCGCTAGGCGGGAAAGGAAAGTCTGTCGAGATTGACGAGACGTTCATTGGAACCGAAGCGGGCAAAGTGAAAAAGCGCGGGGGTGGACAGCACAAGCGCAAGGTTGTGTCGCTGGTCGAGCATTGCGGCGATGCCGATTTGCAACGTTACTTAGACGAGTTCGATTTTCGCTATTCCAACCGTGTTGCGGCCGGCGTCGATGACGTGCTGCGGACAATGCGCGCGATCAAAGGAGCGGAAGGCAAGCGCCTAACCTATAAACAACCTCGTTCAGCGCAACCGGCTTAGGCGTGAATTAGGCCGAGCGAAACTGCGGCTCATTTTGGCGTTGATCGACGCGACTGAGTGACTCGACTCCGCTTGCGCGCTTTGGCACGCTTGCTCTTGCCGACAAACGCACTGTTCGGCTTCGGAGGCGTCCCGAGAGCATAGCGGATTGCCTTGTCGCGGCGGAGCGCTGTTTCTTCGGGGCTGTATTGGCCGCGGACATCGACGATTTTTTGGATCATCCGAATCTCGCTATGTCGAAGACGAAGGGAACTTATTACGGACCAGTGGGGCGGTGCATCTATTGCCTGTCCGATACAAAGCCGCTTACCGACGAGCATATCGTCCCCGCTGGCCTAGGTGGTAACATAATTCTTGTGGACGCCAGCTGCGGCGATTGCCAATGCGAGATCAACAAACATATCGAAAATCTCTGTATGAAACGGATGTTTCGCGACATCAGATACCGGAGAAAACTGGGAACTCGGCGCGTCAGGAAACGGCCAAAAGTCCTTCGTCAACAAGAACTCACAAGTTGGGATGGCGATATTTCAAATGTGCAGCCTCCAGCTAAGAGCCCGGAAGGCAGTTGGGAATGGCGAGACGTTCCATATGAAAAACACCTAAGCCTGCTCGTTTTAGCGCGGTTCAAGCCGGCAGGATTTCTTCGCGGGCTTTCCCAACAAGCAAGCATGGCTGATGCGTTTCTCGGTAATTGGATTCTTTCTGAGCTATCTGAAACAGAGCCTCAAAACCCCGTATACGTTGAGACAGAATTCAGTATTCCGGCCTTTGCGAAATTAATTGCAAAAATCGCACATGCTTATGCTGTTTTTCGGCACGGAGTAGAAGGATTCGATCCGTTTTTAGCAGATTTTATTCTGGGTAAGGATTTTCCTTATCCCTTTTATTTCATAGGCGGAGAGGCGCGCGTAGAACCACGGGAGAAATGCCCGTGGCATCTAATGGATTCAAGGCTTGTTGGAACGAGACCCGTCGTCGGAAACATTTGGGTTCCTAGACAGCAGCCTATTCTCGTGCGGGTTCGAATTTTTGCTGATCTTGGCGCCCCCATCTATCAAGCCATCGTGGGCAAGTACCGCCATGATCGCGCGCGACTCAAACCTTACGAGCGTCTTACACGCAAGTAGATAGATGTCCTGCTCAGCACCATCAATCTCATCCCACGAGCGGAATTCGTTACTCGGATCGAGACGCTCCAATTCGTAATAAAGCCGTCGTGCGAGCGCTTTTTGAACTTCTTCTAGCGTAAGCGATGGATATGTCTCATTC
>DATNIY010000120.1:0-19821 GCA_035604195.1 Allostellaceae bacterium | reverse complement strand
TGTCGCCGGCCCCAGGCTTGTCGTGAATGCGAATGGTAGGGTCGCGCCAGCCGCGATCGTAACGGGCACGCTTGTGGTCACCGGGCTGATATTGAGGGTCGGACTCAGGAATGCGCTCGGAGCACCGGTACTGTTGAAGCTTAACATCTCGCCACTGAGAAAGAAACTTCCGGTAGCCGTGCTTTCCGAATTGTTTTTGACCGTGCCGTTGACGTTCAGCGTGCCCGTGGCAGTGTACGACGCGCTCCCCAGCTCCTGCGTCAGACCACCGCCCAGGTTGGCGGCGGTCCACTGATCGAGGACCAGGTTTTGGTTGGTGCCGGTCAGATCATTCGCTCCGACTACGGTCTCAGTGCAAGCACCGGCTCCGAGACCCGTCATACCAGGGCCAGAGCAGACAAGCGCTGCATTGGCTGCCCCGGGAGATCCCATACCGAATGCCGCTCCTAAAGCGATCGTGCTCACCGTAGCGAGAAGGTTGTGTTTCATAGAATGTCCCTAATTTATTTGAATCCGGTTTAGATCGAATTGAGTCGCTTGTCCCGATTGGGAAGCAGTTTTCGTGCCACGGCCAATTTTTCACAATATTCGCAATGCTATATCGCTCTCGGGCGGCCGCAGAGATTGGTCATTGTTCGCTGCTGTGTAAGAAATCCTGACGTTAATTCTGTGTAACGGCACGCTAAACGATAACAAAATAATAATTTACCATTGTTTTATTAAGGGTCATCGACTAATACATTATGGTTACTCGGAAAAACCACAGCGCCGCGGAATCGAAGCCTCAAGCGGCGCTCGAAATCGAGCCTTGCAGGAGATGCCTCCGCCGCCGCTGGGATGACGACAGCGGGGCGAGGTGCCGACGACCTGCGTCGCCGTGGCACGACGATCCGCGCCCAGGACCGCAGGATTTGCGCGGCAAAATCGGAGGCTCAATCGCGGCTGACGCAATTCGGAAGTCCGGCGCGAGCGAGGGCCCGTTATCCGAGATCAAGGGCGACCTCTCGCCTTTCCTGCGCCGGATCGAAAAGGCGCGCGCGAGCCTGCGCGCGGCTTCTCGAAGTCTGCTAGACTTCGATTTCATCCAGGGCACCCGGAGACGTCATGCAAAAATCCAATAAATCGAGTCAGCAGCTGCGCGCCAATCGGCGCAAGGCCAAACGGCAGGCGAAGCGCAATCGTCAGCGGGCGAGGGCCACGGGCATTCGCTAGGGCGAGTGGACGGCGCCGCGGCATAGGGAACGGCGCGGCCGGTCGCGGGCAAGGATGGCCGACCGGCGGCTAGACCAAAAATTAACGAGGATTGGCGAATATTCGCGCATGGAGCGCGTAGAGTGCGTCCTGGCGCCGGACGCGGTCCTGCCGCCTTGCGACGCCAGGATCGACGAGCTGCACCGGTATTGGCGAAGCATCAGCCCGGGGCCTGGGCTGCTGCCGGGACGCCAGCACTTCGATCCGCTGGCCATCCCGCGGCTCCTGCGCTGGCTGTGGCTGCTCGACGTTCAGCGCGATCCCCTGCGCTTCCGCTACCGGCTTTTCGGCACCGAGCAAGTGCTCATCATCGGCCGCGACCTCACGGGCAAATGGATCGACGAGGAATTTCCGGGTTTCGTCTGCACCTCGGCTTTCGCGCATTTCGTCGCGGCGGCCGAGCACGGCAAGGTGTGTTATCGCAGCGGCTTTCCGGTGCTCCATGTGCCCAAGGATTTCATGAAATTCGAGCGCATCTTTCTGCCGATGGCGAAGAACGGGCGCGATGTCGACATGCTGCTGGCGCTCTCGCTCTATCGGCCGACGATTCAGGCGAGCGCCGAGCCGCCAGCGCAGCAGCGGCGCGCGGCGGCAGGCGCGTGCTGACCGCCCGCGTATGCCTTAACTTTCCCGAAACGCAACAGTGACACGGTTGCCCGCATGGAGGGAATGCCACGGCTCTTGCAGCGCGACGCGGAGCTGCCGCCCTGCGACGGCAAGATCACGGCGCTGCATCGCTATTGGCGCAGCATCGCGCCGCATCCCGGCGATCTGCCGAGCCGCCAGCATTTCGATCCGATGATGGTGCCGCGGCTCTTGCCGTGGCTCTGGCTCATCGACGTGATCCACGATCCCCTGCGCTTCAAGTATCGCCTCATCGGCACCGTTCACGTCGAGGCCGCCGGGTGGAACGGGACCGGCCTCTGGCTCGATCAGGCGCATCCGAAATTCGTCGACTCGATCGCCTTCCCGCAATTCTGCGCGGTCGCCAACGAAGGGGTGCTGGCCTTCTACAGCGGGCCGCCGACCTATGTGATCAAGAAGGACTACATCAAGATCGAGCGGCTGATCATGCCGCTGGCGCGGAACGGCCGCGATGTCGACATGCTCCTCGGCGTCACCGTGCTGGAATCCGCGCTGGACCGGCCCGCTCGCGCGAGCGCGGCGGCACCGGGTCCGAGCATCGCAGCGAAGAGGCCGAGCGCCGTCTGACCAGGGCGCGCCCGGCGGTCAGGCCGGCGCCGGCCGTTTCGCGCCTGCCGGCACCGCCTCGAGTGCCTCGAGCGGCCGCTGCGCCGGCTCGATGCCCCAGGCGGCCACGACGATGATCTGAATCACCAAGAGCCCGATCATCAATCCCAGCACGCCGGCGACGCCGTAGGCGCGGAAGAGCGCGACGACGATGAAGGGCGAGACGATAGTCGCGGCCCGCCCCAAGGTATTGCAGATGCCATTGGCGCGCAGCCGCACCTCGGTCGGGAACAGCTCGGGGGTGTAGACGCCGAAGAGAATGGCGACCTGGACATAGATCGACACGATCAGCAGGAAGCCGTCGGCGAGCATCAGGCCCGGCACCGCGACGAAGGGATAGATCGCGCCGAAGACGATGGTTGCGACGGAGGCCGCGAGAATGGTGCGGCGCCGGCCGAAATAATCGCAGCTGAATGCGCCGATGGCGCAGCCGATCGGCGAGCCCAGCACGATCACCAGCGTATAGGCGAAGGAGCGGGTGATGCTGAGTCCCTGCTGCACGAAGAAGGTCGGCAGCCACACGACAAAGCCGAAGATCAGGGTGTTGACGACGATGAGCACGACGCTGCCGACGATCATGCGCGGCAGCAGGGTCGGGCCGAGGAGGGTGGCCAGGCTCCAGCTCGGCAACGGCGCGGCCGGGGCGGGCGGCGGCAGCGTCCCGGCGCGCGCGGCCTCGCGCTCGATCGACTGCATCAGCGCCTCGGCGTCCTCGTTCCGGCCGTGGGCCTCGAGCCAGCGCGGCGATTCCGGCAGGGCCTTGCGTAGATACCAGACGATGAGCGCGCCGATGCCGGCGATGATGAACATCGGCCGCCAGCCCAGATTGGGAATGATGAGAGTGGCGAGGATCGCCGTCGCCGGCAGGCCGGAGACCACGATCAACGCCATGAAGGCAAGCCAGCGGCCGCGGGATTTCGGCGGCACGAACTCGGTCAGGGTCGAATATCCCACGACGATCTCGGCGCCCAATCCCAGGCCCATGACGAAGCGCAACAGATTGAGCGTCGTCATGTCCGGCGCGAAGGCGGCGGCGAGCGAGGCGATGCCGAAGATCATGAGATTGAACTGATAGGTGAAGCGCCTGCCATAGTGGTCGCCGAGAAAACCCGCGGCGAGCGAGCCCAGGGTGAGGCCGAGAAAGGTCAGCGACACGAATTGCGCATTCTGCGCCAAGCTCGAGAAGCCGCTTTGCACGGTCGAGCCCAGCACATTCGTTCCGACATAGAGATCGTAGCCGTCGAAGAACATGCCGGCGCCGATGAGCCAGAAGATGCGATGATGAAACGCCGAGATCGGCAGCCGGTCGAGGCGCGGGCCGACATTGACCGCTGCAGCCATGTCGTTTCACTCCCCCTGGAATTTTTGTCAACGCGATGGCGCCGAGCCTATCCGATCTGCCACTGCGGCGCCACAAGGCAAGGAAACGCGGGCTCTTGCCCATGTTCCTTGCGCCTACAACGACAGGTCCGCGCTGGCGACGATGGCGACGCCCGCATGTCTCATTTGGGCGAGCGCGGCGGCGAGCGATCCTTCGAGATCGATGCCGCGGCAGGCATCCTCGATCACGGTGACGGCAAAGCCCTCGCGCCGCGCGTCGAGGGCGGAATAGGCGACGCAGTAATCCGTGGCGATGCCGGCGAGAAAGAGCCGCTCGAGGCCGCGCTCGCGCAGATATCCCGCGAGGCCGGTCGGCGTCCGGCGGTCGTTCTCGTAGAAGGCCGAATAGGAATCGATCTCGGCGCGGAAGCCCTTGCGCAGAATGAGTTCGGCCTGCGGCAGCGCGAGGCCGGGATGAAATGCGGCGCCCGCGCTGCCCTGCACGCAGTGATCGGGCCACAGCGTTTGCGGGCCGTAAGCGAGCTCGATGGTTTGGAACGGGCGCCGCCCCGGATGCGCGCTGGCGAAGGAGCGGTGGCCGCGCGGATGCCAATCCTGGGTCAGCAGGACATGCGCGAAGCGCTCGCCCAGCCGGTTGATGAGCGGCACGATCTCGTCGCCGCGCGACACCGCGAGCGCGCCGCCCGGGCAGAAATCATTCTGGACATCGACCACCAGCAACGCATCGTTCTCGGCCGCGCGCATGGCTCAGCCGCTCCGCTCCAGATGCCGCGCCGCTGCGGCGGTGAACTGCGCGACCTCGTCCGGCTTGGTCTCGAACGAAGCAACCAGCCTGATGCAATTCGCATCGGCGCCGCCCCAGCGATAGAACAGGAAGCCGTCCGCCGCCAGCGCGCGGATGGCGGCATCGGGCAGCTCGACGAAGACCTCGTTGGCCTCGACCGGATGGCTGAGCCGCGCGCCCGCTTGCCGCAGCCCATCGCCGAGACGGGCGGCCATGGCGTTGGCATGGCGCGCGTTCCTGAGCCACAGCCCGTCCGCGAGATAGGCTTCGAGCTGCGCCGAGAGGAAGCGCATCTTCGACAGCAAATGGCCGCCGCGCTTGCGGCGATAGGCGAAATCCGCGGCCTTGCCCGGATCGAAGAACACCACCGCCTCGGCGGCGAAGGCGCCGTTCTTGCTGGCGCCGAAGGAGAGAACATCGACGCCGGCGCGCCAGGTCACATCCGCGGGCGCGCAATCGAGCGCCGCGACCGCATTGGCGAAGCGGGCGCCGTCCATGTGCAGCGCCAGGCCATGGCGGCGCGCGAATTCGCCGATCGCGGCGATTTCCGCGCCGGTATAGACGCAGCCGGCCTCGCTCGATTGGCTCAGGCTGATCGCCGCCGGTTGCGCGTGGTGGACGAAGTTGGGCTCGGTCAAATGCGCCGCGATCGCCGCCGGCGTGAGCTTGCCGCGCTCGCCGCCGATGCCAATGAGCTTGGCGCCGCCGGCGAAGAATTCGGGCGCGCCGCATTCATCGATCGCGGCATGCGCGTCCTCGTGGCAATAGACGACGCCCCAGGGCGGCGTCAGCGCAGCGAGCGCCAGCGCATTGGCGGCGGTGCCGGTGACCACCGGGAAAACCGCGACCGCGTGCTCGAAAATCTCGGCGAAGCAGTGCGTCAGGCGCTCGGTGATCGAATCCGCGCCATAGGGTGTTGCCGTGCCGCTATTGGCGGCGATGAGCGCCGCCGCGATCTCCGGCGCGGCAGCCGTGACATTGTCGCTCCTGAAATCGATCTCAGGCAAAGACCAGATATCCCGCGAACGGCAGCATCCCCGCCACGATCTTAAGCGGCAGGGTCCAGCCCTCGAGATAGAGCAGCACGCCGAATGCGCCGGCGAGCGCCAGAAAGACCACGTGCGACGGCTTGATTTGCATAGGCTCCTCCGATTCTTGCCCGTCCCGTCAGCCGCCGATTGTGCCACGGCGCAGGCGAAAGCGCGACCGCGCTCTCGCCGCTGCGCCGGGCTCGTGGCATAGTCCGGCGGCCTCGAGCGAAGGAGAAGAAGGTGAGCGCACAAACCGGCCTGGTCGAAACCTATCGCGGCGGCGTCTCGCCCTGGGAATGCGATGTCATGAACCATTTCAACATCGCCTTCTACGTCGGGCGCCTCGCCGACGCCGCCAGCGATTTGATGGAGCGGTACGCGCCCGAACGTTCCTGGCGCACGCTCGTCGTCCACACAAGCTACGAGCAGGAGCTGCGCGCGGGCGACGGCATCGCCATCCGAAGCGGCATCATCGCGGTCGGCGGCGACACCTTGCGGCTCGGCCATGAGGCCACCAACAGCGCGACCGGCGCGCGCACCACCATCGCCGAGCATGTGCTGAGCCCTGCCGAGCCCGAGGGCTGGTCCGAGCTGCGCGACACGCTCGCCGCCGCTTCCGTCGCTTGGCAGGCTCCCGCCTTCGGCCCGATCGAGCTGCCGGCGGGGCCGGGGCCGATCCCCTCGGGCCGCGATCGGGTCAAGCCCTGGGAAGCCAACACCGCGGGGCAGCTCTCGCTGACCGGGATCTTGCACCGTTGCTCGGCGGCGTGCCTGCATGTGCTCGACGCCATCGGCATGACCGACGCCTATCGCCGCCGGACGCAGCGCGGCTTCTCCACTTTCGAAAGCCGTCTGGCGGTCGAGTCGCCGGCGAATGTCGGGGAGGGGGTCGTCGTCGAGAGCGCGGTGCTGCACGCCGGCACCTCGTCCTTGCGCATGCTGCACCGCCTCCACGAGTCGCGAAGCCGCCGCCCGCTCGCGCATTTCTATCAGGCCGGGGCTCATTTCGACATCGAGCTGCGGCGCTCGGCGCCCTTGCCGCCGGAGATCAAGGAAAAGCTGCTGGCGTTGCAGAGCGCGGGAAGCGGCTGAGCCGCGAATGCCTTTTCCTTCGGCGCCGCATCGGTTATGCATCATGCATGATCTCGTTCGGTTGCCGGCCGCTGTCCCGCCGCATGCTTCTCGCTTCCGCCTCGATCGCCTTGCTGCCGCGGATCGGCCGCGCCGCCGGCGAGGAGGATTTCGCATCGTGGCTCGCCGGCCTGCGCCGGGATGCGTTGGCGCAGGGCATCGGCGGGGCGACGCTCGACCGCGCCTTTGCCGGCGTCGCGCCCATCGCGCGCGTTCTCGAGCTCGATCGCCGTCAGCCCGAGACGACGCTCACCTTCGATGAATACATCGCGCGCGTGGTCACGCCGCAGCGGCGCGAGACCGGGCGCGAGCGGCTCGACGAGAACCGCGCGCTGCTGACGGAGGTCGCCCGCCGCTACAACGTGCAGCCGCGCTTCATCGTGGCGCTGTGGGGCATCGAGACCGATTTCGGGCGGCTCATCGGCAGCTATCCCGTGATCGCGGCGCTCGCGACGCTGGCCTATGACGGGCGGCGCGCGGCGTTCTTTCGCCGCGAGCTGATGAACGCGCTGGTCATCCTCGACCGCACGCATATCGACCCGAGCGCGATGCTCGGCTCCTGGGCGGGCGCCATGGGTCAGAGCCAATTCATGCCTTCGAGCTTCCTGCGCTACGCCGTCAGCTACCGCGGCGACGGCGCGCCGGACATCTGGCGCCGCCGGGACGATGTCTTTGCCTCGATCGCCAACTACCTCGCGCAATCGGGCTGGCGCGGCGACGAGAATTGGGGCCGCCGCGTCAGCCTGCCGGCGCGGTTCGACGACGCGCTCGCCGGGCTGGAGACGCGGCGCCGGTTGCCGGAATGGGCGGCGGTGGGCGTCCGGCGAGTCGACGGGGGAGCGCTGCCGAACGCGGCCAAGCTCGATGCTTCGCTCCTCCTGCCCGGCGGTTCCGGCGGCCCCGCGATCCTCGTTTACAGCAATTTTCGTACACTTCTACTGTGGAACAACTCCAAGTATTTCGCCACGGCCGTCGGCTACCTTGCCGATAGCCTTGAATAACTATAGAGTTCCCGCGGAATTTGCGTTCCGCTTGGCGCGGGGTCTTGGAAGCACCTTGGGATGGTCGGGCGCCCCTTTCTTGCCGTAGCCTTGAGCGGCCTCTTGCTGGCCATTGCCGGCTGCGCATCGCGCTCGCCGCCGCCGGGCGCGGCTAGCCACGGCACCGGCCCCGCCGCCGGCGAGGGCTTCTACAAGGTGGGCGCGCCCTATCAGGTCGGCGGCGTCTGGTATTACCCGCACGAGGATTGGGCCTACGACGAGTCCGGCCTCGCTTCGTGGTACGGCGAGGAATTTCATGGCCGGTACACGGCCAACGGCGAGATCTTCAATCTCAACGCGCTGACCGCGGCCCACGACACCTTGCCGCTGCCGACCATCGTCGAAGTGACCAATCTCGACAATGGCCGCACCTTACGTCTCCGGGTCAACGATCGCGGACCCTATGTGCGCGGCCGCATCATCGATGTCTCGCGCCGCGCGGCGCAGCTCCTGGGCTTCGAGATCCCCGGTACCGCCAAGGTTCGGGTCAAGCTCCTGGTGCCGGAGACGCAAGTGGCGCAGAGCCTGGCGCGCCGCAGCATCGCCGGCGATGTCCAAGTCGCGCAAGCACCGCCGCCCGCCGCGCCAGCTTCGCCCGCGCCGACGCCAATCCTGGCGCAGACGCTTCCCTTCGCGCCCGACACCGCCGCCGCAGAGAATGTGCGGGTTGTTCAGGCCGCAACGCCCGAGCCCGCGGTTTCGCCGCCGCCGCCGCCGCCGCGGCAATTTGCGTTGCGGTTGCCGCCGCTGGTGCCGGCGGCAATGGCGGCGCCCGCGGCACCGGCAGCGCGGATTGATTCGCCGGAAGTTCCGCCGCTTGACGATGCGGCGCCGCGGCTGCCGGAGCGCGTGAGCTTCGTGCAGGTCCCGGCGGCCAGCAGCATCTACGTCCAGGCCGGCGCCTTCACCAAGGCGATCAACGCCTATCAGCTCAAGGCGCGGCTCGAAAGGCTCGGCAACGTCAAGGTCAGCGACACGACCGTCAACGGCGTGCCGCTCTATCGCGTGCGGATCGGTCCGGTGCTCTCGGTCGATGAGGCCGACCGGCTTTTGAACCGGATCGTCGACAGCGGTCTGCCCGAGGCGCGCATCATCGTCGATTGAGTTCGCGCCTGGCGAATCGCATGCGCGGCAATATTTTTTTGCGGCTTTTCCCTGTATGCTGCGACGGTCCTTTTCCATCGTCGAATTTAGAGTGCAGTCATGAGCGCCATTCTTCGACCGATCGCAGCAAGCCTCGGCGCCGCGGCATGGCTGGGCGTTGCGGGCTCCGCCATCGCTGCGCCCCCGACCATCGACACCTCGGCGCGCAACGCCATCGTCGTCGACTTCGCCACCGGCGCCGTGCTGCTCGACAAGGGCGCGGACCAGCGCATTCCGCCGGCTTCGATGGCGAAGATCATGACCGCCTATGTCGTCTTCGACTACCTCAAGAAGGGGCGGGCGAAGCTCGACGACATGCTGTCGGTGAGCGAGAAGGCGTGGCGCACCGGCGGCTCGAAGATGTTCGTGGCGCTGGGCGGGCAGGTGAAGCTCGAGGATCTCCTGCGCGGCATGATCATTCAGTCCGGCAATGACGCTTGCGTCGTGCTCGCCGAGGGTCTCGCCGGCAGCGAGCAGGCCTTCGTCGAGCAGGAAAACGCCATGGCGAAGACGCTCGGGCTCAAGGACACGCATTACGCCGATGTCGATGGCCTACCCAGTCCCGACGAGTACACGACGCCGCGCGATCTCGCGCTGCTCGCGCGCCACCTCATCACCGATTTCCCGGAATACTACCATTACGATGCCGAGAAGGATTTCACCTACAACGGCATCAAGCAGGGCAACCGCAATCCGCTGCTCTACAAGACTCTCGGCGTCGACGGTCTCAAGACCGGCCATACCGAGGAGGCCGGCTATGGGCTCACCGTCTCGGCCAGCCGCGACGAGCGGCGGGTCATCATGGTGCTCGCGGGCATGTCCAGCATGAAGGAGCGCGGGCAGGAGAGCGAGAAGGTGCTCGAATGGGCCTATCGCGAGTTCGGCGACTATCGCCTGGTCAAGGCCGGTGAGCCGGTCGACGATGCGCCGGTGTGGATGGGGGTCGCGACCAAGGTGCCGGTGACGACCAAGGAGGATGCGGTCGTCACGATGCCGCGCCGCTCGCGCCACGACATGAAAGTGATCGCCGCCTATGACGGGCCGAGCAAGGCGCCGGTCGCGCAGGGCCAGCAGGTCGGCAAGCTCGTGGTCACCGCGCCGGACATGAATGCCGTCGAATTTCCCTTGGTCGCGGCGCAGCCGGTCGCGAAGCTCAATCCGATCGAGCGCGTCGCCATGGCGGCGGGCTATCTCCTCTGGGGAAGGCACTGAGAAGCGGCCGCTTCATCACCTTCGAGGGCGGCGAAGGCGTCGGCAAATCGACGCAAGTCAGGCTCCTCGCCGAGGCCCTGCGTCGCGCCGGGATCGCTGTGTTGACGACGCGCGAGCCGGGCGGATCGACGGGCGCGGAGGAAATCCGGCAGCTGCTGCTGACCGGCGCGGCCGAGCGCTGGGATGCCGAAAGCGAGGCGCTGCTGATGATCGCGGCGCGCCGCAGCCATCTCGTCGCGACCATCCTTCCTGCGCTGGCCGAGGGCCGCACCGTGCTGTGCGACCGATTCGCCGATTCGACCGAGGCCTATCAGGGCTGGGGCCGCGGCCTGCCGCGCGACCGCCTTCAGGAGCTGCATCGCTTCATCGCCGGCGATTTCGCGCCGGATCTCACGCTCATTCTCGACCTGCCGGTCGAGACCGGTCTGGCGCGGGCGGCCCGCCGCCCCGGTGCGGAGAAGCGCTTCGAGCGGCTGGATGCGGCCTTTCATCAGCGCGTCCGCCAGGGCTTCCTGGACATCGCGCGGCGCGAGCCGAAGCGCTGCGTGGTGATCGACGCCGGCGGCACAATCGCCGCGACGCAGAGCGCCGTGGCGGCGGCGGTGGCCGAGCGCCTGGGCATCGCCATCGCCGGGGACGGCAAGCGATGAGCGACGAGCCGGACGGGATCGAGGAAGCCGAGGAGCCGACAGTCGGCCCGGACGTGCCGCCGCCGCGCGCGAACCCGGAATTCTCGGGCCATGCCGCGGCGGAGGCGGCGCTACTCGGGGCCTACCGCAGCGGCCGGCTGCCGCATGCCTGGCTCATCACCGGACCGCGCGGCATCGGCAAGGCGACGCTCGCCTTCCGCTTCGCCCGCTTCCTCTTCGCCCAAGGTGGGGCGGGGGGCGCGCTCTTTGCCGCGCCGCCCGCCTCGCTCTTCGTCGCCGCGGACGACCCGGCCTTTCGCCGCGTCGCCTCGGGCGGGCATCCCGACCTGCTGGTGGTCGAGCGCGGCTTCGATCCGCGCCGGCGGCGTCTTAGAAGCGAGATCGTCGTCGCCGATACCCGCGCCATCGCCGGCTTCCTTCGCTTGACCCCGGCGGAGGGCGGCTGGCGGGTCGTCGTCCTGGACGGCGCCGATGCCATGAATCGAAATTCCTCCAACGCGCTGCTGAAGATTCTTGAGGAGCCGCCTGAGCGCGCGGTCCTCCTCCTGGTGAGCGATAATCCGGGACGTTTGCTGCCGACCATCCGCTCGCGCTGCCGGAGGCTCGCCCTGCGGCCGCTGCCTGAGGCGCTGATCGAGGAAGCGCTGCGGCGCTACCGGCCCGATCTGCCGGCGGCGGATGCGGCGGCGCTCGCTCGCCTGGCCGAAGGCAGCATCGGCCGCGCGCTGGCCCTGGCCTCGGCCGGGGGATTGGAGCTTTATCGCAACCTCTCAAGTCTGTTAGAGCGCCTTCCTGAGATTGACGATGAAGCCTTGCACGGCTTTGCCGATGGCGTCCTTAGGGGCGAGGGCGAGGACCGGTTCGCGCTTCTGGGCGAATTGCTGCCGGGCTGGCTCGCCCACATGGTGACGCGCGCGGCCGCCGGGATAGAGGGGGAGGGGACAACCACTCTCGCGCCGCGGCGCAGCCTTGATCAGTGGGTGGAGGTGTGGGAAAACCTGACCCATCTCTTCGCCGAGGCCGACAGCATCAATCTCGACCGCAAGCAGGTCGTGCTGAATGCCTTTTTTGCGCTTGAGGCGGCCGCGCGCTGAGCGGACGGGCCTGAGGAGCAGCCATGAGCGGCGGCACGCCCTATTACCTGACGACGCCGATCTATTACGTCAACGATTCGCCGCATATCGGCCACGCCTATACCACCGTGGCCTGCGACGCGCTGGCCCGCTTCATGCGGCTCGACGGCAGGCGGGTGATGTTCCTCACCGGCACTGACGAGCACGGCCAGAAGGTCGACAAATCCGCGCGCGCCGCCGGGCTCGACCCGCAGAGCTTCTGCGACAAGGTCTCGGAGAATTTCCGCGAGATGGGCCGGCTGATGAACATCAGCAACGACGACTTCATCCGCACCACCGAGCCGCGCCACATCCGCGCGAGCCAGGCGATCTGGGAGGAGCTGGAGCGCGCCGGCGAGATCTATCTCGGCCGCTTCGCCGGCTGGTACTCGGTGCGCGACGAAGCCTTCTACGAGGAGAGCGAGATCAAGGACGGCAAGGCGCCGTCGGGCGCCGAGGTCGAGTGGGTCGAGGAGGAGAATTACTTCTTCCGGCTTTCGGCCTGGCAGGACCGGCTCATCGCGCATTACGAGCGGCATCCCGAGTTCATCGCGCCGCGCGCCCGGCGCAATGAAGTCATGAGCTTCGTCAAGGGCGGGCTCAAGGATTTGTCGATCTCGCGCACCAGCTTCGCCTGGGGCGTGCCGGTGCCGGGCGATCCCAAGCATGTCATGTATGTCTGGCTCGACGCGCTCACCAACTACATCACGGCAGTGGGATATCCCGATCGGGAGAGCGCTGATTTCCGCGCCTTCTGGCCGGCCGATCTGCACATGGTCGGCAAGGACATCATCCGCTTTCACTGCGTCTATTGGCCGGCCTTCCTGATGGCGGCCAAGATCGACCCGCCGAAACGCGTCTTCGCCCATGGCTGGTGGACGGTCGAAGGCCAGAAGATGTCGAAGTCGCTCGGCAACTTCATCCCGCCGCAACAGCTCGTCGCGGAATACGGCGTCGATGCCGTGCGCTATTTCATGCTGCGCGAGCTGCCCTTCGGCAATGACGGCGATTTCTCGCACCGCGCCGTGGTCAGCCGCATCAACGGCGACCTCGCCAATGATTTCGGCAATCTGGCGCAGCGCGTCTTGTCGATGGTCCAGCGCTATTGCGAGGGCAGGGTGCCCGCGCCCGGACCGCTCGAGCCGGCCGATGACGCTTTGTTCGCTGCGGCGCGCGGATTGTTGGCGAAGCTCCGCGCCGAGTTCGCGGAACAAGCGTTCCACCGGGCGCTCGAGCTCATCTGGCACGTGGTGGCGGAGGCCAACCGCTATGTCGATGAGCAGGCGCCCTGGGCGCTGCGCAAGAGCGACCCGGCGCGTCTCGCGACGGTGCTCTATGTGCTGGCCGAGACGATCCGCCACCTCGCGATCCTGGCTCAGCCGGTCGTGCCGGCGGCGGCGGCGCGGCTGCTCGACCAGCTCGCGCAAGCCCCCGAACGGCGCGATTTCGCGGCGCTCGCCGCGCATCCCCTTGCGCCGGACACGCTTCTGCCGAAGCCCGAAGGCATCTTTCCGCGCTATCTCGAGGCGGCGACGACCGCGTGACGGCCGAGACGACAGCGGATTCCCGCTGGACCAGATCAGTGCGGCCTTCGAGACGGCCGCTACGGGCGACCGCATGCGGTCGCCCCTCAGGCTGAGGCAACTTTCTTCGTGCCATCAAAAGTCTGCCTCATGCTGAGGAGCGTTGCGAAGCAACGCGTCTCGAAGCACGCACCGCAGTCTTGCAGCCGGTACCTGGTCAGGAAAGATCGACGGCGTAGCGCTTGAGGTCGGCGAGGGCGCAGTATTCGAGCGCGGCCTCATGGGTCGCGCGCAGCACGATGCGGGGCGCCTGGCCGGCCTCCAGCGCCTCCTGCCAGCGCGGCGCGCACAGGCACCAGCGGTCGCCCGGCTTGAGCCCGGCAAAGCCGAAGGCCGGCATCGGCGTCGACAGGTCGTTGCCGCTCGATTTGGAGAAGGCGAGAAACTCGGCGGTCATCACGACGCAGACCGTATGGCTGCCCAGATCCGCCGCGGACGTGTCGCAGCAGCCGTTGCGGAAAAAGCCGGTCATCGGCCGGATCGAGCAGGTCTCGAGACGGCCGCCCAGAACGTTCCGGGCGGAACCGTCGCCGCCGCCGCCGTCCTCTCTGAGCATCCAACTCTCCGTGAGACTCCCAGAAGATATAGCGCGGCGCCGCCCGGATGCAAAAGCTTCCCGCTGCGGCGCGGCGCGCAGCCGCATTGTCGTCCGGCGGGATTGCCGGCTATTGTCGAGCCTTCCTGCAACCTCGCGAAGCCGCCATGCGCCTCTTTCTGCCCCTAGCCGCCCTGCTCGTGACCAGCGGCATCTACCTGTTCCTGGCTGGCGATGTCGGGCCGGGGGGACCGGAGGGAGTGGCGGGGTTTCGCGGCACGCTTCGTCTCGCCGCCGCAATCGCCCTCTGGCTCAGCGCGGCCTGGCTCGTCAGGAATGTGTTCGTCCTCGCCGTGCTCCGTTATTCCGCGCGGCGCGCCCGCACGACGGGGGTGCTCGCCAGCGGCGTGCCCAAGCTGCTGATCGATGTCGGCGGCCTTGTCATCTTCGTCGCGGCGATCGTCGGCATCCTCGCCTATGTCTTCAATCAATCCCTGGGCGGGCTGCTCGCGACCTCCGGCGTGCTGGCGGCGATGATCGGCTTCGCCATGCAGCGGACGCTCTCCGACATCTTCTCGGGCATGGCGCTCAACGCCGAGCATTCCTTCGCCATCGGCGACTGGCTGGTGACCTCGACCGGGATCACCGGAAAGGTCGTCGAACACACCTGGCGCGCCGTCCACCTCGTGACCATCGACGGGCGGTCGGTGGTGGTGCCCAACAGCATGCTGATTAGCAACCAGATCATCAATCTGAACGCGCCCGAGCGGCACTTTCGCTTGCACGAGCCGATGTGTCTCGAATACAGCATTCCCGGCGAGCGCGCCGTCTCCATTCTCGAGACCGCCATGGCGATGACCGAGGGCGTCCTGAGAACTCCCGCGCCGATCGTGCAGTTCGAAAGCTGCGGCGAGAGCGGCGTCGTCTACAGCCTCAATTACTGGGTTGCCGATTATCCCGAATCCTTCGTCGTCAGCCGGCAGCTCATGGTCAACACGCTCCGGCTTCTGGATCAGGCGGGGTTCGCGCCGGCCTATCCCAAGCGCGACGTCGCGCTGCTGGAAGCGCCGCAGCGCCAGATCGAATACGGGATGGACCTGCCGGCGCTGCTCGGCCGGGTGCCGCTCCTGAAGGTGCTCGACGAGGGCTCGCTTGCCGAACTCGGGCGCAAGGCCCGGCCGCAGAATTATCCGGCTGCGGCCGTGATCGTCGGCGAAGGCGAACCGGGGAATTCGCTGTTCGTGGTCATTTCCGGCCTGCTCGACGTGTCGCGGCGCGGCCTCGCGACCCGGCCACGCTCGATCGGCCGGTTGGTCGCGGGCGATGCGTTCGGCGAAATGTCTCTGCTCACGGGCGCGCCGCGCAGCGCCACGATCACCGCGGTGACGCCGGTGACGCTGGCCGAGATTACCAAGGAAACCCTCGAGCCGATCCTCAACGCTTACCCCGCGCTCATCCTGCGGCTCAGCGAGATCCAAGCGGCGCGCATGACCGCGAACATGGACACCGAGAACCTGTCGCCGGACGAGCGGGAGGAGTTGCAGAAGATGGGCTTCGCCGCCGTCATGCGGCAAAGAATTCTCCAATTCTTCGGCCATGCCCACGCATGACCCCGCCGACGGACACGCCCTTCCTGGTCGACAGCCATTGCCACCTCGATTTCGCCCCGGCCGAGGAGCGCGCCGCGATCATCGCGCGGGCGCGGCGGGCAGGGGTGGCGACGATGCTGACCATCGGCACCAAGCTTGGCGAATTCGCGACGGTGCGCGCCATCGCCGAGGCCGAGCCTGACATCTGGTGCTCGGTCGGAATCCACCCGCACGAGGCCGCCGCCGAGCCCGACGTCACGCCCCTGCGTCTTGCCGAACTGGCGCAGCACCCGAAAGTCGTCGGCATCGGCGAGACCGGGCTCGACTTCTACTACGAGCACAGCCCGCGCGAGCGCCAGGCCCAGTCGTTCCGGACGCATGCCGCGGCGGCGCGCGCGGCCGGCCTGCCGCTCATCGTCCACAGCCGCGGCGCCGATGCCGAGACGGCTGATATTCTAGACGAAGAACGCCCCCTAAGCGGAGTCATCCATTGCTTCAGTACAGGGCGGGAACTCTCTGAAAAAGCGCTCGGTCTAGGGTTCTATATCTCGCTCTCTGGAATCGTTACCTTCAAGAACGCGGAGAGCCTGCGTGCGATTGCGCGCGAGCTGCCGCTCGATCGGCTGCTGATCGAGACCGACGCGCCTTATCTGGCGCCGGTGCCGATGCGCGGCAAGCGGAACGAGCCGGCTTTCCTGGCTCATACCGCCGCCTTCGTCGCCGGGCTGAAGGGGATCGGCGTTGCGGAGCTGGCCGAGCGGACTACGGCAAATTTCTTCCGCCTGTTCGCCAAGGCGACCCCGCCCGGCAGGCGCTGATGCGCGTGACCATGCTGGGCTGCGGCCCGTCCTGGGGAGTGCCGCGGATCGGCGGGATCTGGGGCGCCTGCGATCCGACCAACCCCAAGAACCGGCGCCGACGGGTCTCTGTCATGGTCGAGGAGGGCGGCACCACGCTCTTGATCGACACCTCGCCGGATTTGCGCGCGCAGCTCCTCGATGCCGGTGTCCGCCGTATCGACGCCGTGCTGTTCACCCACGCGCATGCCGACCATCTTCATGGAATAGATGACCTTCGGTCGGTCAATCGCCTGATGAAGAAGGCACTCCCGATCTATGCCGATGCCGAGACCCTGACCGCGATCCGCCAGCGGTTCGGCTATGTCCTGACGCCAAGCCCGGGCCCTGCCGGTCCCGGCTTCTACAAGCCCGTGCTCGAGCCCGTGGTGATCGAGGGGCCGTTCACCGTCGCCTGCATCCCGGTGACGCCGTTCGCGCAGGACCATGGGTTCTCCACGACCTTGGGCTTCCGCTTCGGCCAATTCGCCTATTCGACCGACGTGATCGAGCTCAGCGACGACGCCTTTGCCGCGCTGGCGGGGGTCGAGGTCTGGATCGTCGATTGCGTCCGCCGGGAGCCGCATGTGACGCACAGCCATCTCGCCAAGACGCTGGGCTGGATCGCGCGGCTCAAGCCGCGGCGCGCCATCCTCACGCATATGGACGAAAGCCTCGATTACGCCACGCTGTCTCGCGAATTGCCGCCGGGGACCGAGCCGGGATATGACGGGTTGGTGATCGATCTGTGATAAATAAACTTCCATTTTTTCAGATGCCTGCGCCGAAACCCTACGAAACCAGTTTGAATTTCTCATAATATACATTATGCGATATTTGACCCCGGAGCCGAGATGACCGACGCGCCCGATCTGCGACGCCTGCTTGACATCATGGCGCGGCTCCGCGACCCCAAAACCGGCTGCCCTTGGGATGTCGCGCAGACCTTCGCCACCATCGCGCCCTATACCATCGAGGAAGCCTATGAAGTCGCCGAGGCCGCCGAGAGCGGCGCCGGCGACGCGCTCAAGGAGGAGGTTGGCGACCTCCTGCTCCAAGTGGTCTTTCACGCCCGCATGGCCGAGGAGGAAGGCCGCTTCGCCTTCAACGACGTGGCCAAAATCATCGCCGACAAGATGGTGCGGCGCCACCCGCATGTCTTCGCCGACGCCACCGTCGCCTCGGCGGCGGCGCAGACCGTGGCTTGGGAAGAGACCAAGGCCGCCGAGCGCCAGGCCAAGGCGGCCGCTTCCGGTGCCCGGGCGAGCGCGCTCGACGGCGTGGGCGCGGCGCTCCCGGCGCTAACCCGCGCCGCGAAGCTGCAGCGCCGCGCGGCCCGCGTTGGCTTCGACTGGCCCGATGTGGCGCCGGTCTTCGACAAGATCGCCGAGGAGATCGGCGAGTTGCAGGCGGAGCTGGCAGCGGGCGCCGCGCCCGCGCGGATCGAGGACGAGGTCGGCGATCTGCTCTTCGCCGTGGTCAATCTGGCGCGCCGGCTCGATGCCGATCCGGAGCAAGCCTTGCGCGGCGCCTGCCGCAAATTCGAGCGCCGCTTCCGCCGCATCGAAGAACGCCTCGCCGCGCGCGGCCTCACCCCCGACGCCGCCGGGCTCGACGCGATGGAGGCGGAATGGCAGGCGGCGAAGGCGGAAGAGTAGCTCTCAGCTCGCCCCTACGCCTTCGCCAGCAGATGGATGAGGCTCGAAGTGTCCCAGCGGCTGCCGCCGCGCTCCTGGATGCGCTGGTAGAACTGATCGACCAGCGCCGTCACCGGCAGCGGCGCCTTGGCGCGCCGCGCCTCGGCGAGGCAGATCGCGAGATCCTTGCGCATCCAATCGACGGCGAAGCCGAACTCGAATTTGCCGTCGAGCATGGTCGAGGCGCGGTTCTCCATCTGCCAGGACTGCGCCGCGCCCTTCGAGATCACCTCGACCGCCTTCTTCGCATCGAGCCCGACGCGCTGGGCGAAATTCAATCCTTCCGACAGCGCCTGCACCAGGCCGGCGATGCAGATCTGATTGACCATCTTGGTGAGTTGGCCGCTGCCCGCCGCGCCCATCAGGGTCACGGCCTGGCCGTAATGACGCATCATCGGTTCGGCCGTCGCGAAAGCCGCCGCCTCGCCGCCGACCATGATGGTGAGCTTGCCGTTGACCGCACCCGCCTGCCCGCCCGAGACCGGCGCATCGAGGAAGCCGAAACGCTTACCTTTGGCGATGCCTTCGAGCTCGCGCGCCACTTCGGCCGAGGCGGTGGTGTGATCGACCAGGATCGCGCCCGGCTTCATGCCCGAAAACGCGCCTTCGGCGCCGGCCGCGACCGCGCGCACATCGGCGTCGTTGCCGACGCACATGAAGACGATGTCGGCGCCCTCGGCCGCCGCGGCGGGGCTCGGCCGGCTGGCGCCGCCATGGTCCTTGACCCAAGCGGCGGATTTGGCGGCGGTCCGGTTATAGACCGTGACCTGATGCCCGGCTTTGGCGAGATGCCCCGCCATCGGATAGCCCATCACGCCCAGCCCTAGAAATGCCAGCTTCATGCCACCCTCCCTCTCACTGCGTGATGCGCCGGCCGCGGAAACGGCCGAGATCGGCATCGCTCAGGCGCACTTCGACATGGGCGTCCTGCTCGTCATCGGCCCGGCGCAGCACCTCGCCATGGGCATAAAGCCATGACAGCGCCGCGCCGTCGCTCAGGGGAACGTCGAGCCGCACGAGATTCCGGTCGCCGTCGAGCCGCCGGTCGAGCAGCGCCACGAGCGCCTCGCACCCCTCCCCCGTCGCCGCCGAGATCGGCATGACGTCGCGATTGCGTTGCGCCTGATTAGCGAGCACGCGGCGCTGCTCTTCCGTCAGCAGGTCGATCTTGTTGAGCGCCTCGATGAGCCCGTGCTCGACCGCGTCGGCGAGCCCGAGTTCGTCGAGCACGACATGGACATCCTCGCGCTGCGCCTCGGTCTCGGGATGATGGATGTCGCGGACGTGAACGATGAGATCCGCCTCTGATACCTCCTCGAGCGTGGCGCGGAAGGCGGCGACCAAATGCGTCGGCAAGTCCGAGATGAAGCCTACCGTGTCCGACAGGATCGCCTGTCGGCCCGAGGGCAGCGGCAGCCGCCGCATGGTCGGATCGAGCGTCGCGAAGAGCGCATCCACCGCGGTGACCTCGGCATGCGTCAGGCGGTTGAACAGGGTCGATTTGCCGGCATTGGTGTAGCCGACCAGCGCCACCACCGGATAGGGCACGCGCCTTCGCGCGCCGCGATGCAGCTGGCGCGTGCGCCGCACGGTTTCGAGGTCGCGCTTCAACAGGGCAATACGGTCGGTGATGAG
>DATNIY010000119.1:0-28054 GCA_035604195.1 Allostellaceae bacterium | reverse complement strand
GGGTCAGCGCCTTCCTCGCCGTCCAGGAGGGCTGCGACAAGTTCTGCACCTTTTGCGTCGTGCCCTATACTCGGGGCGCGGAATACTCGCGCCCGGCGGCAGAGATCATCGCCGAGGCCCGGCGCCTCGCCGATTCCGGAGCGCGTGAGATCACGCTCCTCGGCCAGAACGTCAACGCCTATCATGGCCAGGCGCCCGATGGCGGCGAATGGCGGCTCGGCTGCCTCGTTCGCGCGCTGGCGGAAATCCCGGATCTCGCGCGCATCCGCTACACCACCTCGCATCCCCGCGATATCGATGACGAGCTTATTTCCGCGCACCGCGACGTGCCGCAGCTCATGCCGTTCCTGCATCTGCCGGTGCAATCGGGCTCGGACCGCGTGCTCGCGGCGATGAACCGGCGGCACGCCGTCGCGGATTATTGCCGGACGGTCGATCGGCTGCGCGCGGCGCGCGCCGATCTGGCGCTGTCCTCCGACTTCATCGTCGGCTTTCCCGGCGAGAGCGAGGCGGATTTCGCGGCGACGCTCGATCTCGTGCGCCGGATCGGCTTCGCCCAAGCCTTTTCCTTCAAATACAGCCCGCGCCCGGGCACGCCGGCGGCGGCGCTGCCGGATCAGATCCCGGAAGCGGTGAAGGCCGCGCGGCTCGAACGGCTGCAAGCGCTGCTCGCCGAGCAGCAGCGCGCCTTCAATACGGCGACGGTCGGCCGCGTGTTGCCCGTGCTGTTCGAGAAGCCCGGCCGGCACCGCGGCCAGCTCGTCGGGCGCAGCCCATATCTTCAGCCCGTCCATGTAATTGCCGCGGCGCGGCTCATCGGCGCGGTCGTTCCGGTGCGGCTCAGCGCCGCGGGTCCCAACAGCCTCGCCGGCGAAATCGCCGCGGCTTCCTCGGCGGGTGCGGCATGACCGGCGCGCCGACGCCGCGCGCGTCATCCGATGGTCGCCGCGTGCACATGCAGTTCGACGACAACATGCTGCTGCCGCAGCTCTTCGGCGAGCGCGATCGAAATCTCGAATTGATCGAGCGGCAGTTGGACGTTTCGGTGGTCTCGCGCGGCAACCGCCTGGCCATCTCCGGGCCCCCGGCCAATGTCGAGATCGCGCGGACGGCGTTGCAATCGCTCTATCAGCGCCTGCAGCGCGGCCTGGAAGTCGACGCCGCGGCGGTCGATACGGCGCTGCGCCTGGCACAGCATGACGGCGGCAAGTCCAGCGCGCAGTGGGACGAGGGCGAGGAGATTCGCACCCGCAAGCGCCGCATCGTCCCGCGCGGTCCGCGGCAAGCGCAATACATCAAGGCGCTGCGCGCGCACGCGCTGGTCTTCGGATTGGGGCCCGCCGGCACCGGCAAGACCTATCTTGCCGTCGCCATGGCGGTCGACTTGCTCATGAGCGGCGCGGTCGAGCGCATCATCCTGTCGCGGCCGGCGGTCGAGGCCGGCGAGCGGTTGGGCTTCCTGCCCGGCGATCTCCGCGAGAAGGTCGATCCCTATCTTCGACCGCTCTATGATGCGCTCTACGATATGTTGCCGGGGGAGCAGGTCATGCGGCGGCTCGAAACCGGCGAGTTCGAGATCGCTCCGCTCGCCTTCATGCGCGGACGGACGCTCGCCAACGCCTTTGTCATACTCGATGAGGCGCAGAACACGACGCCTGGGCAGATGAAGATGTTCCTGACCCGGCTCGGCGAGGATTCGCGCATGGCGGTCACCGGCGATCTGTCGCAGATCGACTTGCCGCCGGGCACACGGTCGGGACTCTTGGACGCGCTCGAGACGCTCACCGGCATCGAAGGCATGGCGCGGATCGACTTCACCGAGGTGGATGTAGTGCGCCACCGGCTGGTCTCGCGGATTGTCGCCGCCTATGACCGGCGCGACCGGGAACGCGGCACGGCGCATGCGGCGCGCGGCGCGCGGCGCAGGAAAGCCGATGAAGACCGGTCGTGACGGCGCAGCGAGCGTGGAGATCGAGGTCATGGAGCCTTGCCCGCTCTGGCGCGGCGCTCTGCCCGACGCGCCCGGTCTCGCGCGGGCGGCGGCGCGGGCGGCGCTGGCGGTGAGCGGCGTCGCGCTCGCGCCTGCGGCCGAGCTCGCGATCGTCCTCGCCGATGACGCGGCGGTGCGCGCGCTCAACCGCCAATGGCGCGGGCGCGACGAGGCGACGAACGTGCTCGCCTTCGCCAGCGAAGAGGCCGCGTCCAGGCCGCTGCCGCAGCTCCTCGGCGATGTCGTCGTGAGCTTCGAGACGGCGCGCCAAGAGGCTGCGGCGCAAGGCAAGAGCCTAGCCGATCATCTTCGCCATCTCGTCGTGCACGGCGTGCTGCATCTCCTGGGATTCGATCACTTGGCGGATGCCGAGGCTGAACGCATGGAGGCGCTCGAGCGGGGCGTCCTGGGCGGGCTCGGCATCGCTGACCCCTACGCCCAGCGGGAGGGCGCGCATGGCTGACGCCATCGCCGGCCGGCCGGAGCCCGAGGACGAGGGACCCTTCCAGGGTCTCCGGCACTGGCTGCGCCAGCTCCGGCGCGGCAAGCCCGAGGAGCCGAGCCTACGCGAAGAGCTCGAGGAACTCATCGAGGAGCACCAGGAAAGCACGCCCATCGATCCGCACGAGCGCCGGCTGCTCAGCAACATCCTGCGGCTGCACGAGTTCACCGCCGCCGACGTCATGGTGCCGCGCGGCGACATCGTTGCGATCTCGGTCGATACGCCTTTCGCCGAGGCGGCCCGGCAGATGGTCGAGCATGGCCACTCGCGGGTGCCGGTCTATCGCGACACGCTCGACGATGCGGTCGGCATGATTCATTTCAAGGACGTGCTGCCTTATGCGGTCGACGGCCGCAGCGTTCCGTTGGAGCAGCTCGTGCGCAAGGTGCTCTTCGCTGCGCCCTCGATGCCGGTCCTGGACCTGCTGCTGCAGATGCGGCTGTCGCGCGTTCACCTGGCGCTAGTCGTCGACGAGTTCGGCGGCATCGACGGGCTCGTCACCATCGAGGATCTGATCGAGGAGATCGTCGGCGAAATCGAGGACGAGCATGACGACGCCGACCAGCCGAAGCTCATCGCCCGCGGTGACGGCAGCGTCATCGCCGATGCGCGCACGCCGGTTGCGGCGCTGGCCGCGCGCGCCGGCACACCGCTGCTGCCGCCGGCGGAAGAGGAGGAGGTCCGGACGCTCGGTGGCCTGGTCTTCGCCCTCGCCGGCCGCGTTCCGACGCGCGGCGAGGTGATCAAGCATCCCGCCGGCCTCGAGTTCGAAATTCTCGACGCCGATCCCAGGCGGATCAAGCGCCTGCGCGTGCGCGGCTTGCCGCCGGAGCAGCCCCGCGATGGCTGAGCAGGGCGCCACGCTCTTGTTCCGGACCGCCGGTCCGCTGACGCCGTTGCAAAGGCTCGCTTTGTGGACGGGCGGGGTCGCGGGCTGGCGGCGCTATCTCCTTGCGGCACTCCTGGGCGCGCTGGCGGCGGTGGCGCTGCCGCCCTTCGATCTGACGCCGATGCTGCTGGTTTCCTTCATGGGCCTGGTCTGGCTCGCCGATGGCAGCGTGACGCTCGCCGCCGCCTTCGCGCTCGGCTGGAGCTTCGGCTTCGGCTTCTTCCTCGCGGGCCTTTACTGGATCGGCGCGGCGCTCCTGGTCGATGTGGCGGCGTTCTGGTGGCTCATGCCCTTCGCCGTTCTTGGCATCCCCGCCGGGCTCGCGATCTTCACCGGCGCCGCGCTGGCGGCGAGCCGGCTGCTCTGCCGCGGGCTCGATCTCGGCGGCACGGCGCGCATTTTGGTGCTGGCGGCGGCCTGGGCGGCGGCGGAATGGCTGCGCGGGCACATCCTTACCGGCTTTCCCTGGAATCTCATCGGCTATGCCTGGTCGGGGGCCTTTCCCGGCGGGCTCGCCATGCTGCAATCGACCGCTTATGTCGGGATCTACGGGCTCAGCCTGGGAACGGTGCTCGCGGCCATGTTGCCGGCGCGGCTCGGCGATCTCACCCGCCGCCGGCGCTGGCCGGCGCTCGCCGCCGTGCTGCTGGTCGCGTTGCCCGGCGCGGGCGGCGCGCTCCGGCTTGCCGGGGACACGCGGGCGACCGTACCGGGGGTTCGCCTGCGCCTGGTGCAGCCTTCGATCCCACAGCGGCTCAGGAACGATGCCGCCGAAGACGCCGCCAACTTCCGCAGCCTTCTCGCGCTCAGCATGGCGCCGGCGGCGCAGCTCCCCACCGCGGTGATCTGGCCGGAGACCGGGGCGCCGCCCTTCCTCGACCGTTCGCCCGCGCTCCGCGAGGCGATCGCCGCGGCGCTGCCGGCGGGCGGGCTCGCGCTGGTCGGCAGCGTGCGCACCGACCCGCCGCCCGATCGCGCCGAACATCTGTGGAACAGTCTGATCGCGATCGATCACGATGCGCGCATCATCGCGACCTATGACAAGTTCCATCTGGTGCCCTTCGGCGAGTTCGTGCCGCTGCGCAACCTCCTGCCGATGCACAAGATCACCCCGGGGCTCATCGACCTTTCGGCCGGACCGGGACCGCGCACGCTCATCCTGCCCGGCCTGCCGCCGGTCAGTCCGCTGATCTGTTACGAGGCGATCTTTCCGGGCGAGGTCGTCGATCCGCTGCACCGGCCCGACTGGCTTCTCAACGTCACCAACGATGCCTGGTACGGCTTCACCTCCGGCCCGTTCCAGCACGTCGCGATCGCCCGGGTGCGGGCGGTCGAAGAGGGCCTGCCGCTGGTGCGCAGCGGCGACAACGGCATTTCCGCCGTGGTCGATCCCTTTGGCCGGGTGCTGCAGCGGCTCGATCTCGACGTCGTGGGCGTGCTGGATTCGCCCTTGCCGCGCGCGCTGCCGCCGACGCCCTACAGCCGGCTGAACGACGCGCCCTTTGCCGGCCTGTTGCTGGTCCTGCTGGTCTTTGCGGCGGTGCTGCCGCGGATCGAACGCCCGGCGCCGCCGCACCAGGATCGAGCCGCATAGAGCGCCGCCGCGCTGGATTCCCAGACTCGTTCCGAATGCGACTAATGTGCGTTGGATCACGGACAAGTTCATGGTACTTATGCCGGAATCTGCATACTATGGTGTGGCAGGTTGGATAGTGCGATCACCGATGCAAATTGACCCCTCGGCGGTTTCCCGGCGCCGTGCGTCCGGGAAGCCGAATCCAGTCGATGTCCATGTTGGGGCGCGGCTGCGCCTGCGGCGGACCTTGCTCGGGATGAGCCAGGAAAAGCTCGGCGAGGCGATCGGCCTCACCTTTCAGCAGGTGCAGAAATACGAGCGCGGCGTCAATCGCGTCGGCGCCAGCCGGCTCTATGAGCTGAGCCGCGTGCTCGACGTGCCGGTCTCGTTCTTCTTCGAGGATTTCGCTGCCGCGGCCGAAGCGGCGCCGACAGCGCGGCGCGGCGGGCTGAGCGAGGCGCCGGCGGAGGCCTATGAGGCCGACGGCAGCCCGGTGGTGAAGCGCGAGACGCTCGAGTTGGTGCGCGCCTATCTCCGCATCGCCGATCCGCAGACGCGGCGGCGGCTCTTCGATCTCGCCAAGGCGATCGCCAACGCCTACAGCGACTGAGCCGGATCGGCCGTCAGCGCGCCGGCCGGGAACGGCGCTTGACGGCGCGCGCGGTTGCTCGCCACAACTTTCGCATGGCAGCGCCGATACCGGACCACGACGTCACGCATCGCCCTGCGAGCGACGGCGCGCAGCGGCGCGTCTATGGCCGGCGCCGCGGCCGCGCGTTGCGTACGCATCAGCGGCAGCTCATGGCGAGTTTGCTGCCGAAACTCAGCATTGCGCTTGCCGCGGTGGGCGCGCTCGATCCGGCGAGCCTGTTTCCCCGGCCGCCCGCGGCGGTTTGGCTGGAAGTGGGCTTCGGCGCGGGCGAGCACCTGGCGGCGCAGGCGGCGGCGCATCCCGAGATCGGTCTCATCGGCGCCGAGGTGTTCGAGAACGGCATCGCCAAGCTGGTCGCCGAGATCGAGCGGCGCGGCCTCGGCAATGTCCGGCTCTTCGTCGATGACGCCCGGCTCTTGCTGGCGGCGCTGACGGCGCGGAGCCTCGCCCGCATCTTCATTCTCTTTCCCGATCCCTGGCCCAAGGAGCGCCACAAGAAGCGGCGCATCGTCACGGCCGAGACGCTGGATGAACTCGCGCGCGTCATGGCGGACGGGGCCGAGTTGCGTCTCGCCACCGACGATATGGACTATGCGCGAGCGATGCTCGCCAGCATTACGGCGCATCGCGATTTCACCTGGCTCGCGCGCGGTCCGCAGGATTGGCGGAAGCGGTCCGAGGACTGGCCGGCGACGCGCTATGAGACGAAGGCGGTGACGGCCGGGCGCAAGCCCATCTATCTGCGCTTCGCACGACGCGCGCGATGAGCCTTGCAGCGGCGGCCAAATTCACTATATTCCCACAAAACCCATAGCCCGGCCGCTGGTCGGGCCGACGAAGGGGTGGGCCGACGGCCCACCCTTTGTTTTAAGTCCCTGCCGGCCTCAGAGCGTACGGATTTTGACGGGAAGCAGCGAAACCGACGGCATTGAAGCGATGATCGCGCCTTCGATCGAGGCGTTGGGGTATCGCGTGGTGCGCGTCGCCTTCACCGGCGGGCGGCGCGCGACCTTGCAGATCATGGCGGAGCGCCGCGACGAGGCGGCGATGACGGTGGAGGATTGCGCCACGATCAGCCATGCAGTCTCCGCGCTTCTCGACGTCGCCGACCCGATCGCTTCGGCCTATCTGCTCGAGGTGAGTTCGCCCGGGATCGACCGCCCGCTGACCAAGCGGGAGGACTACGAGCGTTTCGCCGGCTTCGAGGCCAAGATCGAGCTGCAGCGTCCGCGCGAGGGCAGGCGCCGCTTCCGCGGCCGGCTCATCGGCATCGAGGGCGATGCGGCGAAGCTCGAAGGCGAGGCGGGACCGGTTCTGTTGCCGCTCGCCGAGATCCTTCGCGCCAAGCTCGTGCTCACCGACGCGCTCATCGCCGCGCGAGATCCGCAACATCGCACGTGAAATCCGAGGACGGTTCCATGCAGACCATGACCAGCTATCCCCGGCCCGAACTCCTGCAGGTCGCCGACACCGTCGCCCGCGACAAGGGCATCGACCGCGACGAGGTGCTGCAGGCGATGGAGCAGGCGATCCAGAAGGCAGGCCGCTCGAAATATGGCCAGGATTACGACATCCGCGCCGAGATCGACCGCAAGAACGGCGAGATCCGCCTGATGCGCTTCCGCGAAGTGGCCGATCCCGTCGAGAACGAAGCGACGCAGATCGCGCTCGCCGCGGCGCGGCGGATCAATCCCGAGGCCGAAATCGGCGACTTCCTCACCGACCCCTTGCCGCCCATCGATTTCGGCCGCATCGCGGCGCAGACGGCAAAGCAGGTGATCGTGCAGAAGGTCCGCGATGCCGAGCGCCAGCGCCAATACAACGAGTTCAAGAACCGCGTCGGCGAGATCGTCAACGGCCTGGTCAAGCGGGTCGAGTTCGGCAACGTCATCGTTGATCTCGGCCGCGCCGAGGCGATCCTCAGGCGCGACGAGCTGCTGCCGCGCGAGAGCTTCCGCCAAGGCGAGCGCGTCCGCGCCTATATCTACGACGTGCGCCAGGAGGTGCGCGGGCCGCAGATCTTCCTCTCCCGCACCCATCCGCAATTCATGGCCAAGCTCTTCGCCCAGGAGGTGCCGGAGATCTATGACGGCATCATCGAGATCCGCGCCGTCGCCCGCGACCCCGGCTCGCGCGCCAAGATCGCGGTCATCTCCAACGACAGCGGCATCGACCCCGTCGGCGCCTGCGTCGGCATGCGCGGCTCGCGCGTCCAGGCGGTGGTGGCGGAGCTGCAGGGCGAGAAGATCGACATCATCCCCTGGTCGCCCGATCCCGCGACCTTCGTCGTCAATGCGCTGGCGCCCGCCGAGGTGGCCAAAGTGGTAATGGACGAAGAGCAGCGCCGCATCGAGGTCGTGGTGCCCGACGATCAGCTTTCGCTCGCCATCGGCCGGCGCGGCCAGAACGTTCGCCTCGCCTCGCAGCTCACCGGCTGGGACATCGACATCCTGACCGAGGCCGAGGAGAGCGAGCGCCGGCAGGAGGAGTTCCGCACGCGCAGCAAAATGTTCATCGACGCCCTCGACGTCGACGATGTCATTGCCCATCTGCTGGTCACCGAAGGCTTCACCTCGGTCGAGGAAGTGGCTTTCGTGCCGCTCGCCGAATTGGCCGGCATCGAAGGCTTCGATGAAACCATCGCCAACGAGCTGCAGCAGCGCGGGCGCACCTTCCTCAAGGAGCAGAACGAGCGCTTCGAGGCGCGCCGCCGCGAATTGGGCGTCTCTGATGAGATCGCCGCTATAGCCGGCGTAACCCCGGCGCTCTTGGTGGCGTTGGGCGAGAAGGGGGTCAAGACCCTCGACGATCTTGCCGATCTCGCCGCCGACGAGCTCATCGAGATGGCCCAGGGCTCGGTCAAGCTCGAAGAGGCCGACGCCAACGCCATCATCATGGCGGCCCGCGCGCACTGGTTCGCCGACGAGAAGACCGAGGGCGCGGCGCAACCGGGTGGCTGATCGGATGGCGGCAGCGGCGACGATCGATGCCGGCGCAGAGCCGGCGGCGGCCGAGAGCCAGGACGGCGTCTGCCGCCGCTGCATCGTCACCGGCGCGGTCCGGCCGAAGACCGAGCTCGTCCGCTTCGTCGTCGATCCGGGCGGGCGGATCGTGCCCGATGTCGCTGGTCGGCTGCCGGGCCGGGGTTTGTGGTTGAGCGCGCGCCGCGATATAGTGGCGGTGGCGGTGGCGAAGCGTCTTTTCGCGCGGGCGGCGCGGGCGCCGGTTGTGGTCGAGGATGGGCTCGGCGATCGCGTCGAAGCGCTTCTGGCGGCACGGTGCGGCGATTTGCTGGGCTTGGCGCGGCGCGCCGGCCAAGTGGTCGTCGGATTCGAGAAGACTCGGACCCTTGCGGCCGCGGGCCACGCGGCGGTGCTGGTCGAAGCGTCGGATGGCGGCGCCGATGCGCGCGGCAGGCTCGCGCGGCTCGCGCGCGGCGCCGCGCTCGTCGATTGTCTGACGAGCGCCGAATTGAGCAGGGCCCTCGGGCGCGAGCATGTCGTGCATGCGGCGGTGGCGCCGGGGCGGCTCGCGGAAGCGTTGGTCGCCGACGCGGCAAGGCTCGGCGGTTTTCGCGCGGGCGGATGGACGAGCGGCGGTAGCGGAGTGCGATGACGGATAAGACGACGGAAAAGACCGAGCAAGAGACCAAGCGGCCCTTGAGCCTGGCGCATGCCGGCGGCCGCCTCGAGCTGCGCAAGCCGATCGAGACCGGTCAGGTTCGGCAAAGCTTTCCGCACGGCCGCTCGAAGACGGTCCAGGTCGAGGTGCGCAAGAAGCGCGCCGCTGCGCCCGGCGTCGGCGAACCCGCCGCGGCCGCTGCGCCCGTCAAGGAAGGCACTCCGGCCGCGAGCGCCGCACCCGCCGCGCCGCAGCCGCAGCAGCGGCGCGGCATGGTGTTGCCGCATGGTTTGACACCGGAAGAGCGGGCGCATCGCGCCCGGGCGCTCAAGGGCGCGATCAAGGCGGATGAGGTGGCGCGCCAAGCTGCGATCGATGCCGATCGCCAGCGCGAGGAGGAGGAGCGTCGCGCCGAAGCGGCAGCGGCCGTTCGCGCCGAGGAAGATCGCACGGTCGAGGCGCGCCACAAGGTCGAGGAGGACGACCGGCGCCGCGTCGAGGACGAGCGCCGCAAGGCCGAGAAGGCGGAAGAGGATTCCCGGCGCGAGGTCGCCGAACGTGCCGGCAAGGCCGCGGCCGCCAAGGTCGCGGCTCTGACTGCCGCGGGCAAGGTCAAGGTCGTCGAAGAAGAGGAAGAGGAAGCGCCGGCGAAGCGCGGCCTGCGCGCCGAGGTCAAGAAGGCGCCGACGCCGGCGCGCCGCGACGAACCGCGCCGCCGCACCGGCAAGCTCACCATCACCAAGGTGCTGAACGAGGGCGACGAGGAGCGCCAGCGCAGCCTCGCCTCGCTGCGCCGTCACCGCGAACGCGAGAAGCAGCGCGCGCTGCAGCAGCTCCAGGAGCAAACGAAAATCGTCCGCGACGTCGTGGTGCCCGAGCATATCACGGTGCAGGAACTCGCCAACCGCATGGCCGAACGCAGCGCCGACGTCATCAAGACGCTGATGCGCATGGGCGTGATGGCAACCATCAACCAGGCGATCGACGCCGATACCGCGGAGCTCGTGGTCGCCGAATTCGGCCACAAGATCAAGCGCGTCTCCGAAGCCGATGTCGAGATCGGCCTGTTGGGCGAGGCCGATCCGCCGGAATTCCTGGTCTCGCGCCCGCCGGTGGTGACGATCATGGGCCATGTCGACCATGGCAAGACCTCGCTCTTGGACGCGCTGCGCGAGACCGACGTGGCGAGCGGCGAGGCCGGCGGCATCACCCAGCACATCGGCGCCTATCAGGTCACGCTCAAGACCGGCCAGCACATCACCTTCATCGACACGCCCGGCCACCAGGCCTTCACCTCGATGCGGGCGCGCGGCGCGCATGTCACCGACATCGTCGTGCTCGTCGTGGCGGCCGATGACGGCATCAAGGAACAGACCATCGAGGCGATCCGCCACGCCAAGGCGGCGGGCGCGCCGATCATCGTCGCCATCAACAAGATCGACAAGCCCGAGGCCCGTCCCGAGCGCGTGCGTCAGGAGCTGCTCCAGCACGAGATCGTGGTCGAGGAGATGGGCGGCGAGGTCCTCGACGTCGAGGTCTCCGCGACGAAGAAGACCAACCTCGACAAGCTCGAGGAGGCGATCCTCTTGCAGTCGGAGATTCTCGACCTCAAGGCAAATCCGCACCGGCCCGCCGATGGCGTGGTCATCGAGGCGAAGATCGAACGCGGCCGCGGACCGGTCGCGACCGTGTTGATCAAGCGCGGCACGCTCAAAGTCGGCGACATCTTCGTCGCCGGCAGCGAGTGGGGCCGCGTGCGCGCCCTGCTCGACGACCACGGCGAAACCATCAAGGAGGCCGGGCCGGCGATGCCGGTCGAGGTCTTGGGCCTCAACGGCACGCCCCTTGCCGGCGACGACTTCGTGGTCGCGGAGAGCGAAGGACGGGCCCGCGATATCGCCGACTACCGCCAGCGCCTCCGGCGCGAGCAGCAGACTGCGGCCGGCGCGCGCGGCACGCTCGAGCAGATGTTCTCGCAGATCGCCGCCGGTGCCGCCAAGGAGTTCGCGGTGGTCGTCAAGTCGGACGTGCAGGGCTCGCTCGAGGCGATCACCGGCTCGCTCGAAAAGCTTTCGACCAGCGAAGTCGCGATCCGCCTGCTGCATGCCGCCGTCGGCGGGATCAACGAAAGCGACGTGATCCTCGCCAAGGCGTCGAACGCGGTCATCATCGGCTTCAACGTCCGCGCCAATCCGCAGGCGCGAGACCTGGCGCGGCGCGACGGCGTCGAGATCCGCTACTATTCGATCATCTACGACGTCATCGACGACATGAAGGCGGCGCTCTCCGGGCTCCTGTCGCCGACGCGGCGCGAGCGCTTCCTCGGCAACGCCGAGATCCGCGAGGTCTTCGCCATCACCAAGGTCGGCAAGGTGGCGGGCTGCATGGTGACCGAGGGCGTGGTGCGCCGCGGCGCCAAGGTGCGGCTGCTGCGCGACAACGTCGTGATCCACGAGGGCAGCCTCAAGACGCTGAAGCGCTTCAAGGACGAGGTCCGCGAGGTGCGCGACGGCTTCGAATGCGGCATGGCCTTCGAGAACTACCAGGACATCCAGAAGGGCGACATCATCGAATGCTTCGAGGTCGAGGAAGTCGCGCGCGCGCTGTAGGCGAGAAATATTGCCCCAGGAGAGCCGTTCCATGCGAGCCGGCCGTTCCGGGACGGAACGAGCGCGCAAGCTTCGTCTGAATGCGACGCAGGCCGAAAGGCATCTGTGGAGCGGCGTGCGGGCCGACCAAATCGGCTCTGTGTCGGAACCCTCGCTCCCCCGCGGCGCGAGGGAGGGCCGCGGTGGGGGCGGAGTTTAATTGACGATGCCGAGACACGCTCCAGGCCAGCCGAGCCAACGCCCGCTCCGCGTCGGCGAGGAGTTGCGCCACGCGCTCGCCCGCATCTTCGAGCGCGGCGAATTGCGCGATCCGGCTCTGCAGGGCGTCACCGTGACCGTGACCGAGGTGCGCGTCTCGCCCGACCTCAAGAACGCCACCGCCTATATCTTGCCGCTGGGCGGGACTCATGCCGCCGAGGTCGTGACGGCGCTGCGCCGCTGCGCGCCGTTCCTGCGCAAGGCCTTGGCGCACGAGGTGCCGCTGCGCTATGCGCCGGGCCTCGCCTTCGCGCTCGACACCTCCTTCGATTACGCCAGCCGAATTGATGCGCTCCTGCACAAACCCGAGGTCGAGCGCGACCTTGGCGCGGCGCAGACCGAGACCGAGAAGCCGGATGGCGCGTAAGCAACGCGGCCGGCCGGTCCATGGCTGGATCGTCCTCGACAAGCCCGCCGGCATCACCTCGAGCCAGGCGGTGGCGGCCGTGCGGCGCCATCTCGACGCGGCGAAGGCCGGGCATGGCGGCACACTCGACCCGCTCGCCACTGGGGTCCTGCCGGTGGCGCTGGGCGAGGCGACGAAGACCGTGGCCTGGGCAATGACGGGCCGCAAGCTCTACCGCTTTACCTTGCGCTGGGGCGAGGCGCGCGACAGCGACGACGCGCTGGGCCAGGTGGTCGCGGTGAGCCCGGCGCGGCCCGAGCCCGACGCGATCCGGGCGCATCTGCCGCGCTTCACCGGCGCCATCCTGCAACGCCCGCCGGCTTATTCCGCCCTCAAGGTTGCCGGCGCGCGGGCCTATGATTTGGCGCGCCGGGGGACGCCCGCCGAGCTTGCCCCGCGCGCGGTCGAGGTCGCAAGCCTGACGCTCATCGAGGTCATCGACCGCGACCACGCCCGGTTCGAGGCGGTCGTCGGCAAAGGCACCTACATCCGAGCCTTGGCCCGCGATTTGGGGCAGGCGCTCGGGACCTGCGCGCATGTCACGGAGCTGCGCCGGCACGCCGTCGGCCGCTTCACCCTCGACCGCGCGATTTCCCTGGATAAGCTTGCCGCCCTGGGGCATAGTGCGGCCGCATCCGAGCACCTGCTTCCGGTCGAGACGGCGCTGGACGACATCCCGGCGCTCGCCTTGTCGGAGGCCGAAGCCCGTGCTTTGCGATTCGGCCAGGCCGTGACGCCGCTGCGCCCCTCCGACCGAGCGCGCATCGATCAATTCGGCGACGGCGCGACGCTCTGTGCCACGAGCGGTGGAAAGCTCGTTGCGCTGGTCGCGGTCGAATCGGGCGGGCTTCGTCCAGTGCGCGTCCTCAAAGTTTGATCTTTAGGAGTGATACGATGTCGATTTCGAGTGCGCGTAAGCAGGAGCTGATCACGGGGTATGCGCGCAAGACGGGCGACACCGGATCGCCTGAGGTTCAAGTCGCCATTCTGTCGGAGCGCATCCGCAACCTCACCGACCATTTGGCGCAGCACAACAAGGACTTTCATTCGCGGCGCGGTCTCCTGGTCATGGTCGGCCAGCGCCGCAGCTTGCTCGACTATTTGAAGCGCATCGAGCCGGCGCGCTATGAATCGTTGATCGAGCGCTTGGGACTCCGCCGCTGAACGCGTCACGCCCTGTTTCCGCCCGAGCGGAGGTGCCGCGCCCAGCCATTTTCGCCAACGAGCGCGCCCGGGCCGCGATGACCGCGCCGGCGCGCTCATACCTTTCCCCAGAGAGAAGAGAGAAAAGAGATGAACGAAGTCTTCCGAAAGGAGATTCAATGGGGCGGCCGCCGCCTCGTCCTCGAGACCGGTAAGATCGCCCGTCAGGCCGATGGCGCCGTGCTCGCGACCTACGGCGACACCACGGTGCTGTGCACCGCGGTGGCGATGAAGCAGGCGAAGGCCGGCCAGGACTTCTTCCCGCTGACCGTCAATTATCAGGAGAAGACCTTCGCGGCCGGCAAGATCCCCGGCGGCTTCTTCAAGCGCGAGGCGCGGCCTTCCGAGAAGGAGACGCTGACCTCGCGGCTCATCGACCGACCGATCCGGCCGCTGTTCGCGCCGGGCTTTCGCAATGAGACGCAGGTCGTCTGCACCGTGCTCTCGCACGATCTCGAGAATGATCCGGACATCATCGCCATGGTCGGCGCTTCGGCGGCGCTGACCTTGTCGGGGATTCCGTTCCTGGGTCCGATCGGCGGCGCGCGGGTCGGCTATATCGCCGGCCAATATGTCCTCAATCCCAGGCTCGACGAGCTGCCGAACTCGGTGCTCGATCTCATCGTCGCCGGCACCACCGAGGGCGTGCTGATGGTCGAATCCGAAGCCAAGGAGCTGCCCGAGAGCATCATGCTCGGGGCCGTCATGTTCGGCCATCGGCAGTTCCAGCCGGTGATTCAGGCGATCATCGAGTTGGCGGAGGCCGCGGCCAAGGCGCCGTGGGAGTTGCCGGCCTACGGCGCGGAGGCCGCGACGATCGAGGCCAAGCTGCGCGCGACGGTCATGGCCGATTTGGCCTCGGCCTATGCCGAGCGCGAGAAGCAGGCGCGGAGCGACAAGCTCGATGCGGTGAAGGCACGGCTCGCCGAGCTGTTCGCAGAGGAAGAGCATCGCAGCACCGCACAAAAACTGCTCAAGGATCTCGAGAAGGATATCGTGCGCGGCAGCATTCTGCGCGGCGAGCCGCGCATCGACGGGCGCGATACCAAGACGATCCGGCCGATCTCCTGCGAAGTCGGCCTATTGCCGCGCACGCATGGCTCGGCGCTTTTCACTCGCGGCGAGACCCAGGCGCTCGTGGTCACCACGCTCGGCACCGGCCAGGACGAGCAGATCGTCGATGCGCTCGAGGGCGAGTATCGTTCGCATTTCATGCTGCATTACAATTTCCCGCCCTACTCGACCGGCGAGGCCGGACGCATGGGCGCGCCCGGCCGACGCGAGATCGGCCACGGCAAGCTCGCCTGGCGCGCCGTCCATCCGCTGCTGCCGTCGAAGGAGAGCTTTCCCTACACCGTGCGCGTCGTCTCGGAGATCACCGAGTCGAACGGCTCCTCCTCGATGGCGACGGTATGCGGCGCTTCCTTGTCGCTGATGGATTCGGGCGTTCCGCTCGCTCGGCCGGTGGCCGGCATCGCCATGGGCCTCATCAAGGAGGAGCGCGGCTTCGCCGTGCTCTCGGACATCCTCGGCGACGAGGATCATCTCGGCGACATGGACTTCAAGGTGGCGGGAAGCGAGAACGGCATCACCGCGCTGCAGATGGACATCAAGATCACCTCGATCACCGAGGAGATCATGCGCATCGCGCTCGAGCAGGCGAAGGACGGGCGCCTGCACATTCTCGGCGAGATGGCGAAGGCGCTGTCGGCCGCGCGAGAGGCGGTGAGCCAAAATGCGCCGCGCATCACCACGATCACCATCCCCAAGGACAAGATCCGCGAAGTGATCGGCTCCGGCGGCAAAGTGATCCGCGAGATCTGCGAGGTCACCGGCGCCAAGATCGACATCGAGGACGACGGCACGATCAAGGTCGCGGCGGTCGATGCCGACGCGTCGCGCGCCGCGATCGACTGGATCCGCGGCATCGTCGCCGAGCCCGAACTCGGCGTCATCTATAACGGCAAGGTGGTGAAGACCGTCGATTTCGGCGCCTTCGTCAATTTCCTGGGTGCGCGCGACGGGCTCGTCCACATCAGCGAGCTGGCGCCGCAGCGCGTCGGCAAGGTCACCGACGTGGTCAAGGTCGGCGATCAGGTGAAGGTCAAGGTGTTGGGCTTCGACGACCGCGGCAAGGTCAAGCTGAGCATGAAGCAGGTCGATCAAGCGACCGGCGAGGACATCAGCGTCAAGCTCGCGGACGAGCGCCGACAGCGCGAGACGGCCAAGGCGGCGCCCTGACGGCGCTTGGATCCGGGCGCCATGGCGCCGACCTGGCCACGGATCGTCGGACACCGCGGCGCCGCCGGCGCCGCGCCCGAGAACACGCTCGCCGGCCTCAGGATCGCAAAAGAGCTGGGCGCGCGCTGGGTCGAGCTCGACCTGAGGCTGACCCGCGATCGTTGCCCCGTCCTGCTGCACGACCGCCGCGTCGACCGCACCACCGACGGGCGCGGCGCGGCAGAGGATTTGACTTGGTCCGCGCTGCGGCGCCTCGATGCCGGCGCCTGGTTCGCGCCGCAGTTCCGCGGCGAGCGGGTGCCGAGCCTGATGGAGGCGATCGCGCTGCTGGAAGAATTGGAGCTGGGCGCGGTCTTCGAGCTGAAGCCGGCGCCCGCGGATGGGATGGAGACCGGGCGCGTCGTGGCCGAAACGCTGACCCGTCACTGGCCGAGAAAGCTGCCGCCGCCGCTGGTCTCGAGTTTCGATGCCGCGGCGCTGCTGGCGGCGCGGGCGGCGGCGCCTGAAATCAGCCGCGCCCTTGCCGTCGGCGCCGTGCCGGGCGACTGGCAGGAGCAGGCCGAGGCGCTGGGCTGCGTCGCGGTCCATGCCGATCACCGGGCGCTCGACCAAGCGCTCGTTGCGAATGTCGCGGCGCGGCTGCCGCTCTGGGCCTATACTGTCAACGAGCCGGAGCGGGCGCGCGAGCTGTTCGCCTGGGGGCTGACGGCGGTTTTTACCGACCGGCCCGATTTGATAAGCTCGGCGATCGAGCGTACATAAAGGGGGGCGTAGGTCGGGTCGGGGGACCCCCGGCTATCGGACGCGTGGCGATGAAGGAGGCAAAGCGACCGTGAAGGCGCTCAACGCCCTGCTGATCTCGGGCCGTGAGGTGCTGCCCCTGGTCGAGGGCGGCAAGGGCATTTCCATATCCAACGGCGAGAGCTCGGGCGCCTGGGCCGCCTGCGGCGGCGTCGGCACTTTCTCCGGCGTCAACGCCGACAGCTATGACAAGAATGGCCGCCTCATCCCGCAGGAGTACCGTGGCCGCACCCGGCGGGAGCGGCATGAGGAGCTGATTCGCTACGCCATCGCCGGCGGCATCGAGCAGGCGCGGGTCGCCTTCGAGCGCGCCGGCGGGCGCGGCCGCATCCACATGAACGTGCTGTGGGAGATGGCGGCGGCCGAGCGCATCCTGCATGGCGTGCTCGACGGCGCCCGCGGCCTGGTCAGCGGCGTCACCTGCGGCGCCGGCATGCCCTATCGCATCGCCGAGATCTGTGCCCGCTACGGCGTCCATTACTATCCGATCGTATCCTCGGCTCGCGCCTTCCGCGCGCTGTGGAAGCGGGCCTATCACAAATTCTGCGACTGGCTGGGCGGCGTCGTCTACGAGGATCCCTGGCTCGCCGGCGGCCACAACGGCATCACCAACACCGAGGACCCGGAGAGGCCGGAAGAGCCTTATCCCCGCGTCTTCGCGCTGCGCCAGCTCATGCGCGAGTTCGGCCTCGATGCCACGCCGATCTTCATGGCCGGCGGCGTGTGGTCTCTCAATGAATGGGAAGATTGGATCGACAATCCCGAGCTCGGCCCGATGGCCTTCCAGTTCGGCACGCGGCCGCTACTGACGCAGGAAAGCCCGATCTCCGATGCGTGGAAGCGCAAACTGCTCGCGCTCAAGGAGGGCGATGTCTTCCTCAACCGCTTCAGCCCGACCGGGTTCTATTCCTCGGCCGTGCGCAACAATTTCCTCAATGAGCTGGAGGAGCGCTCCGATCGGCAAGTGGCGTATTCGGTCGAGGCGGTCGGCGATCACTTGGCGCCGCTCGAAGTGGGGGCGCGCCGGCGCGTCGTCTATCTCACGCCGCACGATCGCGAGCGCGCGCTCATTTGGATCAATTCGGGCTTCACCGAGGCGTTGCGCACGCCGGATTCGACCCTGATCTTCGTCACGCCGCAAAAGGCGCTCGAGATCCGCACCGATCAGATCAATTGCATGGGGTGCCTCTCGGCCTGCCAATTCTCGAATTGGGCCCAGAACGAGGCGCACACTACCGGCAAGAAGTCGGATCCGCGCAGCTTCTGCATCCAAAAGACGCTGCAGGCGATCCGCCATTCCGAAGACGTCGAATTCCAGCTCATGTTCGCCGGCCACAACGCCTTCCGCTTCGCCCGCGACCCCTTCTATGCCAACGGCTTCATCCCGACCGTACGCGAGCTCGTCGACCGGCTCGGGACCGGCTATTGAGCGCCGCTCAGCCGCGGACCCTCACTACCGGCGGCCAGTTGGGCTAGGATCCTTATTTTAGAGACCTTAAATTCAGGCGGATTCTTCCCATATCGAGCACATGACCGCGTCGCGCCCATTCACCAATGCCCTCGAATTGCTCCGCTCGGCGCGTCTGCGTCCGACCCGGCAGCGGCTCGCCCTGGCGCGCCTGCTGTTCGAGCGCGGCGACCGGCACGTCACCGCCGAGCAATTGCATGGCGAGGCCTTGGCGGCGCAGGTTCCGGTATCGCTCGCCACCGTCTACAACACGCTGCACCAGTTCGTCGCAGCGGCGTTGCTGCGCGAGGTCGTGGTCAATCCCGGCCGCTCGTATTTCGATACGAACGTCAGCGACCACCATCACTTCTTCTTCGAGAATTCGGGGCAGCTGTTGGACATTCCCGGCGAGCGCATCGGCGTCACCGGTCTGCCGGCGCCGCCCGAGGGCGCCTCGATCCGCCGCGTCGATGTCATCATCCGGGTCGAGCGGAATCAGGTTTAACCCAAAACTCGACGGCGGCAGCGCAACTTGGCCGCGTCTTTTGAGTTATTCTAATATATTGACACGGGCCTCCAACGAGCCCATATAGGGGTGGTCGGCACCGCAGCGCCACGCGGCCGCCGGTGCCATCTGCGATACCCTTTCCGTCCTATCTAGCGAGGAGAAAGAGCCATGCCGTCTTTGAAGGGCACCAAAACCGAAGGCAATCTGAAAGAGGCCTTCTCCGGCGAGAGTCAGGCCAACCGCCGCTACCTCTATTTCGCGCAGAAAGCCGATGTCGAGGGCTACAACGACGTCTCCGCCGTCTTCCGCTCGACCGCCGAGGGCGAGACCGGCCATGCGCACGGCCATCTCGAGTTCCTCGAGGAAGTCGGCGACCCCGCGACCGGAAAGCCGATCGGCGACACGCGCAAGAATCTCGGTGCTGCCATCGCCGGCGAAACGCACGAATACACAGACATGTATCCGGGCATGGCGCGCACCGCGCGCCAGGAGGGCTTCTCCGAGATCGCCGACTGGTTCGAAACGCTGGCCAAGGCCGAGAAGTCGCATGCCGGCCGCTTCCAGAAAGCGCTCGACACGCTCGCCTGAAATTTTCTGAACCCGCCCCGCCCTCTTCACCCGGCTCTGTTGCAGGGCCGGCGCGAGGGGGCGGGCGCTGTCCGACCTTCCCGAGGACCGCGAGATGCGTGAAGGCAGTCTCGAGGCGCCGACGCGCCATCCGATCGCCTGGCAGGACCCCGATTTCTACGATCCCGCGAAGATCGAGGCGGAAATGCGCCGAGTCTTCGAGATCTGCCATGGCTGCCGGCGCTGCTTCAATCTCTGCGACAGCTTCCCGCGGCTCTTCGACATGATCGACGGGACGGCGACGGGCGAGTTCGACGATGTCGATCCCAAGAATTTCGGCCGCGTCGCCGAGGCCTGCACGCTCTGCGACATGTGCTTCATGACCAAATGCCCCTACGTGCCGCCGCACGCGTTCAATCTCGATTTTCCGCATCTGATGCTGCGCCACCGCGCCGCCGAGGCGAAGGCCGGCAAGACGCCGTGGGCCGCGCGCCAACTCGTCGAAACCGACCGCAACGGCCGGCTCGGGGCCAAGCTCGCGCCGCTCGCCAACTGGGCGAGCGACACGCATAACAAGCTGACCCGGCCGGCGATGGAGGCCTTAGCCGGCATCGATCGCCGCGCCGCCCTGCCGAAATTCCACGGCCGCACCTTCGTGATGCGCGCCAAGCGCGACAGCGTCACGGCCAACGATAAGGCGCCGGGTTTCGGGCGCAAGGCGGTGCTCTACGCCACCTGCTTCGTCAATTACAACAATCCCCGCATCGGCGAAGCGACGCGCGCCGTGCTGGCGCAGAACGGCGTCGCGACCGAGGTGGTCTATCCCGGCTGTTGCGGCATGCCGCAGCTCGAGCAGGGCGATCTCGCGCGCGTCGCCGCCGGCGCGCGCAAGACCGCGGCGGCGCTCCTCCCCTATATCGAGCGCGGCTATGACGTTGTGGCGCTGGTTCCGTCCTGCGCGCTCATGCTCAAATTCGAATGGCCGCTCATCCTGCCCGAGGACGAAACCGTCAAGTGGCTTGCCCGCGCCACCTTCGATGCCAGCGAATATGTCGTGGACATCGCCAAGAAGCAGGGCCTGGCACCAGGCATGAAGCCGCTGCCGGGCGGCGTCAGCCTGCACCTGGCCTGCCACGCCCGCGCCCAGAACATGGGGCCGAAGGCGGCGGAGATGCTGCGCCTCTTGCCCGAGCCCGACATCGCCGTGATCGAGCGCTGCTCCGGCCATGGCGGTTCCTGGGGCGTGATGAAGCAGAATTTCGCGTTGGCGCTCAAGGTCGGCAAGCCGGTGGCGCGCCAGGCGAAGAGCAACGCCAAAGCCTTCCTCGCCTCGGAATGTCCGCTCGCCGCCCTGCATATCCAGCAGGGGATCGCGGCCGAGGATGGCGCCGCCGTGCCGCCCGCCTATCATCCGATCGAGCTCATGGCGCTTGCCTATGGGCTCTTGCCGAATGCCGAGGAACGGTAACATGCCGGCAAAGCGAAGCCTCACTCGCGACGACATCCTGCCCTTCGAACGCTATGCCGCCGAGCGGCGCGAGCACCGCAGCCGCGTCAACCGCATCAAGCAGCAGCGCCGCGTCGAGGTCGGCCCCTACTGCACCTTCTATTTCGAAAATTTCGACACGATGTGGCATCAGGTGCAGGAGATGCTGCATATCGAGCGCGGCGGCGAGGCGCAGCTCGCCGACGAGCTCGCGGCTTACAATCCGCTCATTCCGCAAGGCGACGAGTTGGTCGCCACCGTCATGTTCGAGATCGACGATCCCGCGCGCCGCGACCGCGAGCTGGCGCGCCTCGGCGGCGTCGAGGATCGCATGTATCTCGCCTTCGCCGGCGAGACCGTTCGCGGCGAGGCCGACCCGACGCGGGAGAACACTTCGCCCGAGGGCAAGGCGTCCTCCGTGCAATTCATCCGCTTTCCCTTTACCGCCGCGCAGAAGGCGAAGTTCCGTGCGCCCGGGACGCAAGTGGTCGTGGGCGTGGACCATCCGAGCTACGGCCATATGGCGGTCATCCCCGAAGCGGTGCGCGCCGCCCTCGCCGAGGATTTCAGCTAGAGCGATTGCCGGCTGAATGGATGCCGTGCGTGCTTCGAGACGGCCGCTTCGCGGCCTCCTCAGCACGAGGAAGGTCTATGAGGGCACGAAGAAAATTCCTCGTCCTGAGGAGCCGGCGAAGTCGGCGTCTCGAAGGACGCGGCGCCTACTGCACGGCTTCGTCGGGATAGACGCCCCAGATCTCGTCGCGCCTGAGCCAGCCCTTGATGCCTTCGGCGTCGATGCGGCACCAGGCGCCGCGGCATTCGACGAGGTGCGCGATCACCCCGGCTTCGGCGCGCGCCACCGGCGCCGCCGTGCGCTCGGGCTCGCCGCGCAAGGTGCGCACCGCGCCCGCGACGACGATAGTTCGCGTGCCGGTGATCATGCGCTCGTGCACCCAGCCCTGGGTGCCGTCCTCGTCGCGAATCCGCCGCCAGACGTCGTACTCCGCGGTGACCTCGACGGGCAGTCCCTTGCGATGATAGACCCACGCGATCGGGTAGCGCTCGCCGGGGCCGGTGCGCAGATTGACCTCGTCGGCGCGCAGCGACACATAGCGCGGCGTCTTCTCCGGTCCCGCCGCCATCGCCGTCGCCGCGAGCAGGCAGAGGACGAAACCCGCGACCGCCGACAAAATGTTTGGTCGATCATCGCAAACGCGGCGCACGAATCTCCTGTAAACCTCGCGCGCGCGAGGGTCAAGTCCGAGTGCAGGCAGAGTCTGCGCTTTTGTCAAAGATGCCGCGGCGCTTGCAACGCGGCGGCGAAGCCCTAAGATGCCGGCGCTCGCACGGCGCGGGGGGAGACCAGCGGCGATGGGGAGACAAGCATCTTTTGTCGCGGCGGCAGTTGTCGCCGCGGCGGTGGCGATTGCGCCCTCTTGCACCCGCGCCGATGATCCCGGCCTCGTCGCCCTCGGCGCCGGCGCCTTCGACTTCCTTCACAATAACGAGGCGACCGAGTTCCGCGGCGAGTACCGCTTTGCCAATGGCCTCTATCTTCTCAAGCCCCTGCTCGGCGTCCTCGCCACCACGCGCTCCTCGGTCTATGCCTATGGCGGGGTTCGCATCGATTGGGTGATTGCCGACCACTACGTCATCATGCCGAACGCGACCGTCGGCTATTACAGCAAAGGCGACGGCAAAGATCTCGGCTCGCCCGTCGAATTCAAGACCGGCGCCGAGTTCGCATATCGTTTCGACGAAGGCTGGCGAGTCGGCGTCGCCTTCGACCACATCTCCAATGCCGGATTGACCAAGCGCAATCCCGGCACCGAGTCGCTGCTGCTGATGGTGTCCTTGCCGATCAACGGCGCGCCCTAAGGCATTCGCGACTCGGCACGACCGGTCGGTAACCGTCAGTGCGCGGCGGCGACCGTCCGCTGGTTGCGGAGCGCGGCCGGCTTGGTGCCCTTGAGCGCCATCCGGCGCAGCGAGCGCCGCTCGGACGGATCGAAGTCGGTCCGGGCATGAGCGGTCGAGAGATTGTCCCAGATCAGCACATCCCCCTTCCGCCAGACATGCTCGTAGATCATGTCCCTCTGCTCCATGTGAGAGCACAGACGCTCGAGCAATGCGTCGCTTTCGCCGCGGGCGAGGCCGACGAAGGAATCGGCCATGAGCCGGTTGACCAGAAGCGCCGGCCGTCCCGATTCGGGATGCACGATGACGGCCGGATGCACATAGTGCGGCACCTCGGACCAGTCGGTCGGCGCCTTCTTGTTGGCGTTCTTGAGGTAGTCGTAGACGAAGAGGACGTCGAGCGCCGCGACGCGCGCCTTGAGCGCCGGCGGCAGGGTCTCGTAGGCGCGGTAGGTGCTGGCGAACATGGTGTTGCCGCCGCGCGAGGGAATCTCGAGCGCATAGAGCACCGCGCCCTTGGCCGGGCATTCGTAATAGCACTGGTCGGTGTGGAACTGCATCTCGCCTTCCGGCAGCTCGCCGCGGTCGCCGTCGACGGTGATATTGCCGATGTACATGACATCGGGATTGGCGCGCTGCCCCGGCCGCGAGCGCGTCGGCTGCAACTCGCCCATGCCTTCGACGAAGCGGCGCTGATCTTCCATCGTCAAGCTCTGCCCGCGGAAGACCAGAACCTGGTATTCGATCCAGGCGCGCTTCAGATCGGCGACAACCTCAGGCGTCAGCGGCCGGCTCAGATCGACGCCCAGCACTTCGCCGCCTAGGGCATCGGCGAGCCGACGAATCTCGATCGTCATCGCACCTCCTCGCGCAAGCTCCGGCGCATCAGAGCATGGCGGTGCGGCAGGGTCAACGCCGGGCGCCGCGGCTCACTTTCCTTGCCCGGGGCCGCTATAGAGGATGTCGTACATGCCGGCGAGCCGAGTCGCCGTCATCTTCTCGGGGATGCGCCTTGTCGCATAGGCGTCGTCGAGAATTTTCTGCACGCCGATGGGCTCGCCGAAGCGGAACATCGCCTTGGGGAAGAACTCGTCGACGGCCCGTTGCGCCGCGGCGCGGGTCACATCCATGGTCTCGGCGAGATGGTCGACCGCGCGCGGGTCCTTGTAGGCCCAATCGATCACGCGCGCATAGACCTTGAGGAAGCGAGTCAGCGCATCGCGCTTGGTCTTGAGCGCCGCGAGATTGACGATATGGGCGCTCGCGGTCTCGTCGCGCATCGACACCACATCCGTGCCGCGCGCGACCATGACGAGCTTGCCGGCATCGATCTCGGCGAGGAGCGTGGGCGCGACCGCCCAGCCGACGTCGATCTGATCGGTCATCACCTGAGTGAGGGTGCTCGCCTGATCGCCGGCCTGGACCAGCTTGGCGCTGACATGCTCCTGCGCCAGGAGCCCGAGAATCATCAGATTGCCGGCGGAGCCGGGCGCCGAGTAGGCGATGGTGCGGTCCGCCGCGTCCTTGATCGTGCGGATGCCCTTCTCGGGCTTGGCGTACCAGTAGATCGCGGGATTGCCTGTCGCCTCGGCGGAGATGAGGCGGATCGGCGCGCCCTTGGCATAGGCGCTGACCGCGCCGAGGAAACCGGTGGCGCACGCCAGATCGACATTGCCGGCGATCACCGGCTGCAGCGTGTTGGCGCCGCCCTGGGTGTAAGTGATCTGGACCGTGAGCCCGGCATCCCTGAAGAAGCCCTGGCTCTCCGCGAGCTCCAGAAAATTCGTGTTCCAGATGCCCTTCTGGCCGATTGCGACCGTCAATGTCTCGGCCCGGCCCGGGCGCGCCGTGCCCAGCGCGACCAGAAACACGGCGATGGCGACGATTCCGCGCAAGCGCTCCTCCCTCGTCTTTGCCATTTCCTAGCAGATCGGCGGTGCGGAAAAAACCGTGCCTGCCTGGCGCCGTTCGCTCTACTGTTGCGACGGTTCGAGCGGGGGACATTCGGGGCATGGCGGAGCAGGATGGCTATGCGGCACTGCTGGCGCGGGCGCGCGATCTCGTGCCCGGCTTGCGCGAGCGCGCGGCCGAAACCGAGGCGTTGCGGCGGCTGCCCGATGCGACCATCGCGGATCTGCAGAGCACCGGCCTCTTCCACGCCTATCAGCCGGCACGCTTCGGCGGCATCGAGGCGCCGATCCACGGTTTCGTCGAATTGGGCGCGATGCTCGCCCGCGGCTGCGGCTCGACCTCCTGGGTCTTAAACAATCTCGCGAGCCACAATTGGATGCTCGGCTACTGGCCGCCCGCGGCGCAGGAGGACGTCTGGGGCGAAGACCCTGCCACCCTCATCGGCTCGGGCCTCATCATGTCCGGCGGCCGCGCCGGCAAAGTGGCCGGCGGTTATCGCCTCGCCGGCCGCTGGCCCTTCTCCAGCGGCATCGATGCCGTGCGCTGGGTGATGCTGGGCGGGCTGGTCGCGCCCGAGAGCGGCGGCCAGCCGCTGCCGCATCTCTTCCTGGTGCCGCGCCTGGACTACACGGTCATCGACACCTGGCACGTCATGGGGCTCGCCGGCACCGGCAGCAAGGACGTCGCCGTCGCCGACGCCTTCGTGCCCGAACATCGCGCGCTTGCCGCTTCTGCCGGGCTGGGCGGATTGCATCGCGGCAGCGCCGCGAATCCCGGGCCGCTCTATCGCCTGCCGTGGTATCCGCTGTTCTCCTTCGTCAATGCCGGAACGCCGCTCGGCATCGCGCAGGGCGCGGTCGAGCAGTTCACCGCCGCCGCGCGCGATGTGGTCGCGCGCTATTCCGGCCGGCAGCTCGCCGAATTCGCCACCGTACAGCTCCGGCTCGCCGAGGTCGCGACCCAGATCGATGCCGCCGAAACCTTAATGCTCCGGGATTGCGATGCTGCGATGGCGCTGGCGGAGGCCGATCGACTGCCGGCGCTCGAGGAACGGGCGCGCTGGCGCCGCGACGGGGCCTTTGCGGCGCAGCTGGCGGCGCGGGCGGTCGATCTTCTGTTCGCCGCAGCCGGCGGCGGCGCCATTCTCATGACGCATCCGCTCCAGCGCGCGCTGCGCGACGTGCACGCGTCGAACGGTCATATCGGCGTGAGCTGGGATTTGAACGCCACCGTCTATGGCCGCGTGGCGCTCGGCTTGGCGCCCGATTTTGCCCCGCTGTGAGGCCGGCTCCGAGCCCCCGGTTCATGAAAAGAATTTAACTGACACAACGGCTTGCGGCCGGTATATGGTCGCCCGTCCGGCCGCAGGGGCCGCCTTCGCGGAGGTGGCGGGGCGCGACCCGTGGCCCAGAGAAACTCGGAGGGAGAGCCGCCACGATGCGTCACGCATTTTGGGTCGTCGGCATTTTCATCGCGCTCGCCGCAGCGCCCAACGCCCGCGCCGCCGATCAGCCGACGACGCCGCAGGCGCATATCAGGGGCCTGTGGCTCACCACCGATTATCCCGCGACCGCCGTGCGCGCCGGCGAAAGCGCGAGCCTCAAGCTCAAGCTGCAGAACAACGATCTGCCGCCTGCGCCGGTCGCGCTCGGCGCCGATGGCGTGCCGCAGGGCTGGAAGGCGACGATCCTCGGCGGCGGCGTGCCGGTCACGGCGGCCATGCCGGCGACCAACGAGAGCGTCAATCTGACCCTCCGGGTCGACATCCCCGCCAATGCCGGCGCCGGCACGCGCGAGATCACGCTGCACGCCAAGACCCCCTTTGCCAGCGCGAGCCTGCCGATCGATCTCACCATCGGCCAGGATTTGCCGGCGCAGCTCGGCATCAAGGCGAAGCTACCCTCGCTGCGCGGCACCCCGACCACCAGCTTCGAGTACCAGTTCACCGTCACGAACCAGAGCGACAAGGATGTCGTCGTGAAGCTCGCGGCCGCCGCGCCGCAGGGCTTCCAGACCACCTTCACCGAGGCTTATGGGACGCAGGAGCTGAGCTCGATCCCGATCGAGGCCGGCAAGGACAAGGATCTGAAGATCAAGGTGACGCCTCCGCCCGCGGTCGCTGCCGGCGATTATCCGGTGGCGGTGCAGGCCTCGGCCGACGGCGCTGCGGCCGAAACCAAGGTCGATATGCAGATCACCGGCCAGGCGAAGCTGCGCCTCACCGGCGACGGCGATCGCTTGAGCGCCCAGGCCGAGGCCGGCTCGGCCACGCCCATCACCCTCGTCGTCAGCAATGACGGCAGCGCGCCGGCGACCGACATCGCCCTCTCGAGCTCGCCGCCCTCGGACTGGAAGGTCGAGTTCCAGCCCGCGACGATCCCCCAGCTCGCGCCCAAGCAGAAGGTCAATGTCCAGGCGCTGCTGACGCCGTCCTCGAAGGCGGTGGCGGGCGACTATATGACAACCTTCCGCGCCAACGCCGAGGGCGGTTCGGATGCGACCTCGGCCGATTTCCGCATCACCGTCGCAACCTCGACGCTGTGGGGCATCGTCGGCGTCGTCCTCATCGCGATCGCGCTGCTGGTGGCGGTGGGAGCGGTGGCGCGGTTCGGCCGGCGATGAGCGAGACCGTCCTCAGCGTCAAAGGGTTGCGCAAGCTCTATGGCGCGACCGCGGCGGTCGACGGCATCGACCTCACGGTGGCGCGCGGCGAGATTTTCGGGCTATTGGGGCCGAACGGCGCGGGCAAGACGACGACCATCCTCATGCTGCTGGGCCTCACCGATTCGGACGGCGGCACCATCGACCTTGCCGGCTTCGACCCGCAGCGCGAGCCCTTGGAGGTGAAGCGCCGCGTCGGCTACCTGCCGGATTCGGTAGGGTTCTACGACAATCTGACGGCGCGCGAGAATTTGCGCTACACCGGGCGCCTCGCCGGGCTGCGGCGCGGCGTGCTCGACCGCAATCTCAGCGAGGCCTTGGAGCGCGTCGAGCTTACCGCCGTCGCCGACCATAAGGTCGCGACCTACTCGCGCGGCATGCGCCAGCGCCTCGGACTCGCCGAAGTGCTGATGAAGGGCACCGAGATGGCGATTCTCGACGAGCCCACTTCGGGCCTCGACCCGCAGGCGACCTTCGAGCTTCTCGACATCATCCGCGGTCTGAAGGCGGACGGGACCGCGGTGCTGCTGTCCTCGCATCTGCTTGACCGGGTGCAGGCGGTGTGCGACCGCGTCGCGCTCTTCCATCTCGGCAAGATCGTGCTCGAAGGCACGGTGCCGGAGTTGGCGCATCAGGTTCTCGGCGCCGGCTATTTCTTCGAGGTCGAGGCCGAGAATTTCGACATGGCGCGGCTCAAGACCCTGCCCGGCGTGCAGGGGGTGAGCGAGGAGGGCGCGGGTCATTATCGCGTCCATGCCGAGCGCGATCTGCGGCCGGCGATCGCACGGGCGATCGTCGATGGCGGCGGG